>JALYVP010000240.1 GCA_030853185.1 Actinomycetota bacterium
GCACCACCACGAACGTCTCCCCGGCCTCGCTGCCATGGTGCCACTGCCCGGCGCTCTGCACGCTGCTGACGGCGATGGCCCCGACCCGATCCAGCGAGGAGGGCACACCCGGAGCCAGGGGCCCGGCGAACGGGCGCGCGTTGAGCCAGGCCATGGCCGCCCGGCGGCCGATCGCCCCCGGCCCCGGCGAGGTCGACCCCGAGCCGAGAACCACACCGCCGAGGACGAAGAACACCACGGCCGTGACCCCGGCGGCCAGGACGGCGATCGGCGTAGGCACCGCGTTCCTGCGGCGAGACCCGGTGGCGAGCGGATCCTGGGCCGCGGCCTCCGTGCCGGGGCCCCGGCGCGGGCTCGGGGTGGCCGGTGGACGTGCGGGGCGGGGCGGGCTGGCGGGGCGGGGTGGGTCTGGGTGGGCTTCTGGGATGGGGGCCCGGTCTGGCCCTGAGCGCCGGGCGATCCCGGGGGCCACCACGTGCACCGTCGACCCGTCGTTCATCCCGGCTTCGGCCAGCGTCGAGGCGCCCGAGATGCGGTCCCCGCTGTCGTCGTCGAGGTCGCTGACGTTGGCCACATTGACCGCCGCTCCCAGGCCGGGCGCCAGTCGGGCAACGGGAACGTCCGCCGGTACCCGGGTGGAGGTCCGCCCCCCGCCGGGTGCGACCACGGTCATCAACAAGGTGCGACCGTCGCCGGTCGTATCACCCGTTGGGATCGTCGTGCCCGGTGGTGCCCAGGGGACCGCAGGCGTCGCTGGGCCCTGGGCTCCTCGTCGCGTCCACGGTGGGCCTCCGGACGTCGTGGTCGTCGCCCGGGACGTCTCGGGCGGGCCGGCAGTCGACGGCGCAGCCCCGGAACTGGTCGGTTCGCCGGCGGTCGGTGGCTCGCCGGCCCCCGCCGGGGACCGGCCTCCGGGACCCGGCAGGAACGGTGGAGGCTGCCAGGTGGGCGGGCTGGCGCTGGGACGGTCCGGCAACGGGGGATCAGGTTGGGTCTGGGACCGCGGTGGTTGCCAGGTGGGCGGCGTCCTGGAAGGCAGCCATGGCGGAACGGCCCGGGGCTCGCCGGGCTCGCCGGGCTCGCCGGAGGCCGGCTCGCCGCCGTCCGCCCCCGAGGGATCTTCGCCGTCCCGGGGGTCCTGCGAGCCGGGGTCCTGTCCTGGCGTCCAGTTGCTCATCGGTCGTCCCTCTCCGTCGTCACAGCATCCGCCGCACTGATTGTGCCCCAGGGCTCGGGGGCGGGCCGGTCAGAACGGTGCCTCGGGGATCACGCCGGACGCGCGAAGCGCCTTGATCTCCTCGATCGTGTAGCCGGCCGCGGCAAGGACGTCATCGGTGTGCTCTCCGATCAACGGTGCGGGCCGGCGGACGTCCGAAGGGGCCTCGGCGAACAGCACCGGCGGGGGAACGACCTTGTAGGTACCGGTGATCGGGTGCTCGGCGTCCGGCAACCCATCGACGAGCTCATCGAGGGTCACCACTTCGGTGGCGGGGATGGCATGGGTCCGGCAAAAGGACAACCACGCCTCCGTCGACCGGGTGGCGAGGATGGATCGTACCTGGGCGTAGAGGAAGTCCGAGTGCAGGATGCGAGCCCGGAGGTCGGTGTAGCGGGCATCGCCGATCAGATCGTCCCGGCCTCCCTCCCGGAACAGGTCCTCATAGTGGTGCTGGGAGTAGGGCAGCACGTAGACCCAGCCATCGGTCGTCTGCTGGGGTCGCCGCTCCGGGGTCAGGATGCGGGGATAGCCGGCGGGACCCCGGGGCGGGCGGGCCACCGCCCGCGAGCCGTGTTCGACCAACATGAACGCCGTCGTCGTCTCCGCCATCGGTACCTCGATGTGATCGCCCCGGCCGGTTCGCTCCCTCCGGAACAGAGCCGCGCACACGGCATAGACGATGCTCAGCCCGCACACCTTGTCGGCCAGGATGGTCGGAGCCAACGCCGGCTGGCCCGTGGCCAGACGGGCGGCGTCGGCCACCCCCGATGCGGCTTGGATGACGTCATCGTAGGCCGGTTCGTCCTCCCGTTCGCTGCCCGTCGGCCACCCGTGGGCCTCGCAGTAGATGACATCCGGGCGCCGGGCGGCGACGTCCTCGTAGGTGAGGCGAGCTCGCCTGAGCCCCCCGGGGCGCACGTTGGTGACGAACACGTCGCAGCCTTCGGCCACCCGCAGCGCCGCCTCGCGGCCGCCTGTTGTCGTGATGTCGAGCGCCACGTTGCGCTTGTTGCGCAGCAGGTTCAGGGACACCCCGGAGAGCTGGGGATGCGGTCCCGGGCCCATGACCCGATTGGTGTCACCCTGGAGCGATTCGATGGTGATGACGTCCGCACCCAGGTCGCCCAGCACCTGGGTGGCGAACGGACCCATGACCACCGACGTCAGGTCCAGGACCCGAACCCCGGCCAGGGGACCGGTCGGCAGCCCGTCCACCTCGGTCCGGGCATGGGCCGGGATCGGCTCGGTCTCTGCAGGCATGGCCTGTTCATCCTGCCCGACCGGCCCGGGCGGCGACAGGAGGGGGAAGCGCCGAGCCCGCCGCGCTCCGGTCCCGGGGCATGATGCGGGCGTGCCAAGCCGAGGGCAACCAGGCGGGGGGGTGGTGTTCCGCGCCGCCACCCTTGCCGACGTCGACGACATCGTGGCTCTGGTGGAGTCCGCCTACCGGGGAACCTCCTCCGAGGTGGGGTGGACCACCGAGGCCCACCTTCTCGACGGCCAGCGGACGGACCCTGCCGGCGTGCGCGAGGTCATCAATCGTCGTGAGGGTCGGATGCTGCTCGCCTCCGATGCCGGGACGGGGGAGCTGGTGGGATGCTGCCAACTCGAACGGCGGCCGGGCGGCGAGGGTTACTTCGGCATGTTCGCCGTGCGCCCCGGGCGGCAGGGAGGCGGAGTGGGCCGGGCGGTGGTGGCCGAAGCGGAGCGCATCGCCGTCGAGGAGTGGGGGGCCCGGATCATGACCATGACCGTCCTGGCCCCGCGGCTCGACCTCATCGGCTGGTATGAGCGGCTGGGATACGGGCGGACGGGGGCAACGGCGCCATTCCCCTACAGCGACGAGCGCTACGGGCTGCCCAAGGTGGCCGACCTGGTCTTCGTGGTGCTGGCCAAGGCGTTCCGGCCGTCGGTGCCCCAGGACCATCGGCCGGCGCCGTAGCCTTGCCGGACCATGGCCGATGCCGCCCCTTCGCTCACCGTTCACGAGCTGACCGTCACCCTGCTCGACGTCAGCCCACCGGTCTGGCGCCGGGTGCGGGTGCCCAGCCCGCTCTCCCTGTCGGTGCTGCATGCCGTGATCCAGATCGCCATTGGCTGGGAGGACATCCACCTCCACGAGTGGCGGATCGGGGACATCACCTTCGGACCGCCGGAGGAGGAGAGTTGGGGGGAGTCCATCGCCGACGAATCCTCGGTCACGCTGGCCGAGGTGGGCCCGCCGGACAGCGCCTTCTCCTACTTCTACGATCTGGGCGACGGTTGGGAGCACCTGGTGGAGGTCAACGCGGTCACGCCCTACGACGCCTCGGTCCCACCCCTGTTCTGCCTGGCTGGCGAGCGGGCCTGCCCCCCCGAGGACTCCGGGGGACCCGTCGGCTACGAACACGTCCTCGACGCCCTCTCCGATCCGGGCGACGCCGAGCACGACGACACGGTGGCGTGGCTCGGTGACCGCTTCCACCCCGACGACCTCGATCTGGGTGTCATCAACAACCGCCTGGAAACCCTGTGGCGGGCGGTGTAGGCACGGCCAGGGCGATGAGCAGCTCCGGTTCAGCCGGAGACGATGGGGACGTTGGCGATGACCGGCGAGCCACCGGGCATGACCACGTTCATGGAGGTGACCGAGGGAGGGGGGGCGGGGAAGTACTCCCACACGGCAAAGGGATCGGAAGCCGTGAAGGATGTGGGGAAGGCGGCGGTGAGAACCTTGTCGCTGGGGTTCCGGACCGCGATGTACTGCTGCCCGGTCGGGTCGACGAGGTAGACGCCGCTGGCGGTGTAGAACGCGTCCGTGTTGAGCGAGGTCCCTGCGGTGCCGATGTTGAAGTCCGGCTGTGGGGGGACCACGGTGCTTCCGGACGAGGCCGCCAACGCGTAACTGCTGTCACACCCGGCGGACCGGGTGGGAGTCTCGTTGTCACAGGTTATGGTGCCTTCGAGCACGACGTAACGGCCCGAGCGCACCAGCCGGCTGGCGGCCACGGTGTAGGCGTAGCTGGTGTTGAGGTCGGGCTCGTTGATCGTCACCTCGACGCTGTGGTTCGCGGAGGAGGTGGCGGCGGGCGGCGGGGCCGCCGCGGGCGGGGTCGGGGGTGTCGGCGCCGACACCGTGTAGGTGATCGTGACCCGCCGGTTGGCGGCCCGGCCGGCTGGGTTGTCCGAGCCGTCGGAGTTGGTGTTGGGCGAGACGGGGTTGGCAGAGCCCATCCCGGTGGCGCCGAACGTGATGGGCGCGCCGGCGGTCAGAGGGGTCAGGGCGTCGGTGACTGCCTGGGCCCGGGCCTGGGACAGGGGTATGTTGACCGAGTCGTCACCGATGCTGTCGGTGTAGCCAGACACGTTCACCGCGCCCCGGCCTGCGGATTTGAGTCGGGCCGCAACCCCTTGGAGGATCTGTTGGGCTGGGGGGGAAAGGGTGGCCTGGCCGAACGCGAAGAGGACATCGGCGTTCAAGGTGATCGTCGCCTTGTCGCCCGACTGGTTGTCGTTGCCGCGGGGATTGCCCACCGTGGACGACAGGGTCAGCACCGGTAGGGTCAGGCCCGCGCTGGTGGTGGCGTCGGGGCCGACGTCGAAGGGGACCGGGTGGGCGGCGATCACCCCGGAGCCCCACCGGGCGGAGTTGGGGGCGCCCACCTCGGTGATGGGCACGGCGGGGGCCCACGTCCCCCCGCCGTCGATGACGAGGTCCATGGCGGTTTCCGAGGAGGGTGGGGCGGCGAACGTGGCCCAGGCCGCCTCGGTCTGGCCGTCGTCGAGGTCGACCATGCGTGAGCTGTAGGAGCGGCCCTGGGAGTCGGCCACCGGCTGGTACTCGGCGCCGCCCACCGTGTCGATCAGGCCGAGACCGTTGAAGGCCCCCTCTCCGGCGAGCGCAGGCCCTGGCGCGGCGAAGTCTATGGAGGGGAAGCAGTACTTGGACTGGCAGGTCAGCGCCACGTCCAGCGTGACGAACGGTCCGGCCCGGCGCAGGTCGTGGATGGCGACGCGGTAATGGGTTCCGAGGTTGTTGGTCATCTCCACGGTGATCACCCCGTCGCCGGCACGGTTGGTCGAGGAGGGATGGCCGTTGGCGGCTGCGGCCACCGCGGGGCCCGCCGGTCGGTGAGCGGCAGCGGCCCGGGAACGACCGCTGCCTCCGCCGCTGAGCGTCACTGCCACCCCTGTCCCGCCACCGATGACGGCCACCGCCGCGGCAATCGCCAGCGCGTTCCGCCTCCGGCGCCGACGGGGGTGGGGGC
>JALYVP010000241.1 GCA_030853185.1 Actinomycetota bacterium
GGCCGGCGGTGACCGCTCGGCGGTCACCGGCGGGACCCGGGTCCTGTCAGACCGGATCATCGTCGAGATCACCGCCGAGGCCGGTGCGACCTTCCTGGACCGGATGGTTGCCCTGGTTGAGGGCGCCAATCGGCAGAAGACCCCCAACGAGATCGCCCTGACCATCCTGCTGGCCGCCCTGACCATCGTGTTCCTGCCGGTCGTCGTCGTCCTGCGCCCCTTCGGCCATTTTCGCCGGGGGGACCGTGTCAATCGTCATCTTGGTCTCGTTGCTGGTCTGCCTCATCCCGACGACGATCGGCGCGCTGCTGTCGGCCATCGGCACCGCCGGCATGGACCGCATGGTGCAACGCAACGTGTTGGCCATGTCCGGCCGGGCGGTCGAGGCGGCCGGTGACTGCCAGACACTGCTGTTGGACAAGACCGGCACGATCACCCTGGGCAACCGACAGGCGACCACGCTCTACCCCGTCCCCGGGATGACCATGGTCGAGTTGGCCGGCACCGCCCACCAGTCGTCTCTGGCCGACGAGACACCCGAGGGACGCTCGATTGTCGACCTGGCCGAGAAGCACTTCGATGGCCCAGATCCGCCGGAAGCTCGAACCGGATCCCTCCACCCCCGGTACTTCATCACCGAAGCTGGTATCGGCTACCGCTTCGAAGCCTGACCGGCCATGAAGTCGAGGTGCTCAGGGCCGGGCCAGGTTGGCCCGGTCGTCCTCCGGCAGGGTCCTGTTGACAACTCCGGCGGCGACTTCGGTCAGCTTGGCATTGTGGTTGCGGGCATAGGTGCGCAGTCGCAGGAACGCCTCATCGGTGCCGATGTGGGCCATCTCGGAGATGACCCCCTTCGCCTGTTCGATCGTGACCCGGCTGTTCAACGCTCCTTGCAACTGGGCCGTCAACCGTTGCCGATCCTCGGCGAAGCGGTTCTGGAGCAGTGCAAGCGTGGCGGCGTGGGCGAGGGCCTGAGCGATGGTCACATCGGAGGGCTCCAACGGACGCGCTTCGGTCATGAACAGGTTCAGGGTTCCAAGGACGTTGGACCGCACCACCATCGGGAAGGCGTGAACCGAGAGGAACCCAGCCCCCGAAGCCTTGCTGGCAAAGCGCGGCCAAGGGCTCCCGGCTCGCAGGTCGTCATGGGCGACGGCTGCGCCGCTGCGGAAGGCATCGAGGCACGGCCCTTCCTCGTTTTGGATCTGGAACAGCTCCAACACGTTGGCCGCCTCGCTCGACGCCGCCATCACCTGCATGGCGCCGCACGTGTCGGCGAGGAGAATCCCGGTTGCCGCCGCGTCGAGCAGGTCCACACATCGCCCGCTCAAGGTGGTCAGTACGTCGATGACGTCGAAGTCATCAACAAGGGTGTCGGCCAGCTTCAGGAAGGTGTCAGCCAACACGTGCTCTCGGCTCGCCATCATGCCGTCCTCTCTGCTCGGGGTGTGAGCTTCTGCAACCACAATCCTATGACGCGACGACCGCCCGCGAGCCGTCGCCAGCCTGTGGTGGACCGGGGATCAACCTTCGTCGTCGGGGGGCTGGACCTCTCGCCGAAGGATCTTCCCTGTTGGTCCCTTGGGAAGGTCCTCGACCAGCCACACCTGCCGGGGGTACTTGTAGGCGGCCAGGTTGGCTTTGGCATGGGCCTTGATGTCGTCAGTGCTCGCCGATGCTCCCTCTTTGAGCACCACCGCAGCGCCGACCTCCTCTCCCATGCGATCGTCGGGCAGCCCGATCACGGCGGCTTCGGTGACGTCGGGGTGGGTGTAGAGGACCTCCTCGACCTCGCGGGGATAGACGTTGTAGCCGCCCCGGATGATCAGGTCCTTCTTCCGATCCACGATGAAGTAGTAGCCGTCCTCGTCGACGGTGGCCACATCGCCGGTCCTGAACCACCCGTCGGGGATCGCCTCGGCGGTCTTGTCGGGCTTGCCCCAGTACCCCTTCATGACGTTGTGGCCCCGGATGGCGATCTCCCCGGGGGTGCCGGGCTCCACGTCGTTGCCGTCGTCGTCGACGACCCGCATCTCCACGCCGTCGATGGGGACGCCGATGGATCCGGGCTTGCGTTCCCGGTCCGGAAGGTTGAACGAGGCGACCGGGGAGGTCTCGGAGAGGCCGTAGCCCTCCAAGATGGTGCAGGCGAAGGTCTCCTCGAACTGCTTGAGGACCTCGACAGGCATCGCCGACCCACCCGAGATGCACGTCCGGAGGCTCGACGTGTCGGCCGTGTCGGCGCCCTTGGCATGCAGGATGGCGTTGTACATGGTCGGGACGCCCTCGAAGATCGTCACTCCGGCGCCGCCGATGAGCTCCAGCGCCTGGTCGGGGTCGAAGCGAGGCAGCAGGGCCAGGCACGCCCCACCGACGATGGAGGCGTTGAGACCGCAGGTCAGGCCGAAGACATGGAACAGGGGAAGGCATCCCATGACCGTGTCGTTGGCGTCTGCCGACAGGAGCTGGCCGGCTACCTTCTCGGCGTTGACGGTGAGGTTGGCCTGGGTGAGCTGGGCGCCCTTGGGCTCGCCGGTGGTGCCCGAGGTGTACAGGATCACGACGTCGTCGTCATCGGCTCGTTCGACGCTGTCGGCCCTGCCCGTGATGTCGGAGCGAAGCTCGCCGGCGTAGGGATCCTCGATGGGAATGACCTCGACGTCGGCGGCTTCCGCCCCCTTACGGGCCTCGTCGGCCACGTCGGACCACACGAAGAGCACCTTGGCTCCGGAGTCCTTCAGGTAGTACTCGACCTCGCGCCCTTTGAGCAGGGGATTCATGGGGACGACGACGCAACCGGCCTGAAGCGCCCCGTAGAAGACCATGGGGAACGCCGGGACGTTGGGCATCATCAGACCGATGCGGTCGTCGGGCCCGACGCCGTGATCGCCCAGGATGGTGGCCACCTGCCGGGCGGCGGCGCACAGCCCGCTGTAGGAGAGGGTGCTGCCGCCCATCAAGAGCGCAGGCCGATCACCCGCCTCGGTGGCGTGGCGTTCGAGATGTGACAGTAGACCGGCGCTCATGACGCTCCCCCTCGACAAGGTAGGTGCCTGTGCCTACCCGTTGCCTGCCCCTCCGAAAACCCGACGCCTCAGACGCCTTTGCGAGCCTCGCCCTTGGCGGCGCGGATGCGCCCGTCCCTGGTCTTCTTCCGTCGAGTCCGGTCGTGCTTCCAGCGAACGGTCGATCGTGATCCTCGGCCCATGTCCGATCAGACTAGCCGAGGTGGCCCTTGCGCGGTTCATCAGGTGGCGTCGACGGCGTCGCGACCGGTCCGGGCTCAGCCGGGCACGGCCCCCACGAACCCCAAGGCGGCATCAAGGAAACGGAAGTCTTTCGCGGTCCCGAAGTGGTCGGCACCGCCGAGCGTCACCAGGCGGGCATCGGGCAGGGCGTCGAGCAGGGGCTCGGCGGGCCCGGCGAAGTCCCGATCGCCCAGCACGACCAGGACCGGGACGATGACCGCCGCCAACGACGCCGGGCGGAGGGGGGTGATCGGTCGCCGCAGGCACGCTGCCAGGGCCAGGGGGTCGTTGCCCGATCCCTGAGAGAAACGAATGAACGCCCGGGCGGTGGAGGGCGCCCCCTCGTCAACTTGGCCGGTCTCGATGGCCCGGGCGAGAGCGAACGCCCCGGCGGAGCGGCTCCCTCGCCCCTCGCCGTCGTTCCCGGCAAACAGGCTGGCCCCCACGCCGCCGACGACCAGGCGCCGGAAGCTCTGCGGTCGCTGGGCGGCCACCGCGAGGAGTAGGCCGGCGCCGAGGGAGAAGCCGATGGCGTCGACGGCCTCACCGTCGTCGAGTTGGTCGACGATCGCTGCTTGCATGTCGGCGTAGGCCATCGGGTCGTGGGGCTTGGGTGCGGTGCCGTGCCCGAGAAGGTCCACGCCCCGCACCCGGCGGCCGGCGTCGGTGAGCAGGTCCACCCATCCCGGATCCCGCCAGTTGCGCTCGAATGACGACGCGAAGCCATGCACCAGCAGGACCGGGGGATCAGCCATTGGGGGAGGCTATTGTCCGTCGCTCGAAGCCGCCCCGGGCGACGTTGTAGGTTGGCGTCGTGTCTCGCCGTATCGACATTGAACTCACAAGCGGGCGACCTGACGGCACGTGGACCTGGCGGGCGGCCGGTGCACGCGAGCCGCGTGGCGTCGTCGACGGGTCATTGCTCTTCGAGGGGGCCAAGGCCGGCGACGTCGTCCGGGCCGAGGCCGATTTCGAGATCGAAGGGATCACCATCCTGTCCGTGATCCCTCCGAAGGAGAAGAAGCGGAAGGAGCCGGAACGCCTCGAGATCCTCGGTTCGGGGCGACCCGACGGGCCGGGGGTGACGACACAGCTGTTCGGCAAGGGCGGGCGGGGCGGTGACGGCCGTCGTGACCAGGGCGGTGAGCGCAGCCGTCGTCCGGACCGCCCCAACCGTCCGGACCGCCCCAACCGTCCGGACCGCCCTGACCGTGAGGCATCGGAGGGAGGGGGCCGGACGCCTCCCTCCGGCGGCCAGCCGGGCACGCCGAGCCCAGGCCGGGAGAACCGGGAGAACGACGACCGGCGTCGCCGCCCCGAGCGCCAGGGCGCAGGGGGGCGTCCGGCCCGGGATGCCGGCGCCGATGAGTCCCGGTCCGGTCCGGGCCGGGGCCAGGGGCAGACAAGAAGCCAGGCCGGCCGCCCGGCGGCCCCGGCGGCCCGCACCAGATCCCGCAGGTTGTCGGCGGGCAACGCCCACCGCACCACCGTCCTAGACGGGTTGGTCCCCGAGGAGCGGGTGGTCGCCGAGCAGGTGTTGCGCGGCGGGGTGCCGGCGGTTCGCACCGCCTTGCACCTGGAGCGGGAGAAGGCGGCCGCGGAGGGTCGCCCGGCACCGGACAGCGATGCTCTGATCACCTTGGCCGAGCGGCTGCTACCCCGCCTGAGGACCGCCGAATGGCACGACCGGGCCGAGGCCGCCGCCAAGGCACCTGACGACATCAGCCTCCGAGACCTCCGGGCCGTGGTGGCCGGCGCTGACGCCGCTCGCGACGACGAGACGAGAGCCCTGGCGGCCTCCTTGCGGGAGGCACTCGATCGGCGGCTGACGCAGCTGCGCACCACCTGGGTGGAGGAGATCCGCAGCCACCTGGAAGGCGGACGTGACATCCGGGCCGTGCGGCTCTCGGGGCGCCCCCCCGAACCGGCCACCCGCCTGCCCGCTGACCTGGTTCTGGAGCTGGCCACCGCGGCCGGGGCGGGGATGACCCCCGAAACGCCCCCGGACCAATGGTTGGCCATGCTCGAAGCGGTGGCCGCTTCCCCCGTCCGCCGTGACGCGAAGCCATCGGGGCTGCCCAAGGCCCCCCACCCCGATGTTGACCGGGTGGCCCGCCAGCAGTCGGGCCGGGTTCCGGCGCTCGCCGGTCTGCTCGGCATCAGCATCCCGCCCCCGCCCGGTCCGCGCCGGCGCCTGACCGACACCGGCC
>JALYVP010000242.1 GCA_030853185.1 Actinomycetota bacterium
CGGCCCGCCACAGGGCCACCGGGTTGTGCAGCACGTTCGGCAGGGCGTCCTCGAGCATCACCCGGCTGAGGCCGGCCACGCCCCGGAGCGGGAACAGGTCGCCGGGGAAGGCCAGGATCCAATCCCACAGAGGCCGCTCGGCCATGGACCGGATCCGGCTCCCGGCCTGCAGCCAGGTGGCACCCCCGACCGAGTTGATCAGGACCAGGTAGCTGACCCGGTCCCGGTAGTCGTGGGCCAGTTGCACCGCGACCCCGCCGCCGAAGCTGTGGCCGATGACGAACACCGGCTCGGCCACGCCGACGGCGTCGAGGAACGCCCGCACCCAAGCCGCGTACCCGACCAGGTCGACCGACCCCCGGGGCAGGTCGGCGGTGCCGCCGAACCCGGGCATGGCTGGGGCGTAGACCTGACAGCCGAGGCGGACGAGACGCTTGAGGGCCCGCTTGTAGGAGTGCTGGCCGAGAGCCCACCCGTGCAGGAACAACACCGGCAGGCCGGATCCGGCCACGCCGTAGGTGGTGCGCCGGCCCTGCACCATGGTCGTCCGCCACACCAGGTGGTCGGAGCCGGGCGCGGGATGCTCGCCCCCGGACGACACCGGCTCCAGAAACGGGGCCGGGATCGTGGGGCCGTCGACGCTCGCGGGTACGGGGATGGGCCCGCCGCCCCCAAACAGCGATGTCGCCGGCCACGGGATGCCGGGCAGGCGCCGGATCTGTTGCTCACCCAGGCTGACGAGCCGCCGGCAGGGCAGCAATCGCACGGGCGCGCCCAACCACGGCATCCGCGCAGCGTACCGGTCGCATCAGAGGACGGACCAGTTCTGGCCGGCTCCGATCACACCGGCACCCACCCGGACCCCTTGGCACCGCCAGGACGGCGGTCAGCTCCCGAGGAGCTGACGCCGCTCGACTTCGTTGAGCCCGCCCCAGATGCCGTGTGGCTCCCTGATGCGCAACGCGTAGTCCAAGCAGTCACCCCGCACGGGGCAACTGGCACAGATCCGCTTGGCCCGGGACTCCCGGGCTTCCTTGTCGGCCTTCCGCTCGAAGTGCGAAGGCGGAAAAAAGACTGCATGCTGTGGCCCGCGACAGGATGCTTTCGCCTGCCAGAGATCCTCTACGTGCAAGACGCTCACGCGATCCCCCCTTGTTCGAGGCGGACGTTACCGGACGGATCGGGGGTCGGACAAGCCCCGACTTACGACCGGTCACCTCGGGAGCGTAGGAGGTGACCTGGGTTTTAGCACGGAGCCAGCCGTTTTCGCCACGGAACGCGGTCGTTTTGACGGCTGCCCGGTCCTGCAGGGCGGCGGGGGCGCCTACCCTGAAGGCCGAAGTCGGGTGGGCCATTCGCAGGTCGCCCTCGGACCCAGGGAGACATGTGGACCCTCGTGCGTTCTGCACGCAGGCTCGGGTGATGATCGTCGCTGGCAAGGGCGGGGTGGGTAAGACGACCGTGTCGGGGGCCCTGGCCCTCATGGCGGCCCGGGCCGGGCTCACCACCCTCGTCGTCGAAGTCGAGGGCAAGAGCGGCCTTCCGGTCATGTTCGACCGGCCCGACAACCTCAGCTACCGACCCACCATCCTCATACCCGCCGGCGAGAGTGTCCCCGGTGGCGGGGGGGCGGCCGTCTCTGCCCGCACCCTGACCCCCGACGACGCCCTCCTCGAGTACCTCGAGGACCACGGGATGCGCCGGATCTCCAAGCGCCTGACGTCGACCGGCACCCTCGAGGTGATCGCCACCGCCATCCCCGGGATCAAGGACATCCTGGTGCTGGGCAAGATCAAGCAGATGGAGCAGGCCAAGCACGAAGGGGTGCCCGGCGCCGCCGACTTCATCATCGTCGATGCCCCCGCCGCAGGCCACGCCGTCACCTTCCTGGCCAGCGCCCACGGCCTGCTCGACGCCGTCAACGTCGGGCCCATCGGTACCCAGTCCGCCGAGGTCATCGAGTTCATCTCCGATCCCAGGCGCTGCCAGGTGCTGCTCGTCACCCTCCCCGAGGAGACCCCGGTCAACGAGGTCATCGAAACGGCGTTCCACCTCGAGGATCGGGCCGGCGTAGCCCTGGCGCCGGTGGTGGTCAACGGGAGCTACCCGGACCTGGAGCTGCCGGGGGACGTGGCCGGCGCCGCCGCCTCCGCCGGGGCCAGCCTGACCCCCGCCGAGATCGACGCCCTGGCCGGTGCCGCCGAGTTCCGCCGCAAGCGCCAGGAGCTCCAGGCCGCCCAGGTCCGCCGGCTGGCCGACGAGCTGCCGCTGTCCCAGATCGCCCTCCCCCTGCAGTTCAGCACCGAGCTCGGACCGGCCGAGGTGGCCGCCCTGGCCGACGCCATGGTCGCCGGCGTGGCCGCCATCGACCCGATCCCCGTGAGCGGCACCGCATGAGCGGCACCATGGCCACCCTCATCGCCGAGCACGACATCATCGTCTGCGCCGGCCCGGGGGGCGTGGGCAAGACCACGGCGGCCGCCGCCATCGCCCTTGAGGGGGCCCGGCGGGGGCGTCGGACCTGCGTCGTCACCATCGACCCGGCCCGGCGCCTGGCCGACGCCCTGGGCATCGCCGCCCTGGGCAACGACCCCCATCAGGTGGAGGGGACCTGGGAAGGTCCGGGCGAGCTGTGGGCCCTGATGCTCGACACCAAGGCCACCTTCGACTCCATCGTCAAGGCCAACGCCTCCAGCCCGGCCCAGGCCCAGGCCATCCTGGCCAACCGCTTCTACCGCAACATCTCCGGGGCCCTGTCCGGCACCCAGGAGTACATGGCCATGGAGAAGCTCTACGCCCTCCACAACGACTCCCGCTTCGACCTGGTGGTCGTCGACACCCCGCCCACCCGCCACGCCCTGGACTTCCTCGACGCCCCGAACCGGCTGATGCGGTTCCTCAACAACCGGATCTTCCGGGTGCTCATGACCCCCACCAGGGCCGGCCTGAGAGCGGTGAACGTGGCCACCCAGATGGTGCTGCGCACCATCTCCCGGGTCGTCGGCGGCGAGGTGGTCACCGACGCCGTCGCCTTCTTCACCGCCTTCGAGGGCATGGAGCAGGGGTTCCGGGACCGGGCCGGCAGGATGGAGACGCTCCTGGCCGAGAAGGGGACGGCCTTCATCGTCGTCGCCGCCCCCCGCCGGGACGCCGTCGACGAGGCGACGTTCTTCGCCGACCGCCTCCGGCAGACCAAGATGCCGGTGGCCGCCCTGATCATGAACCGGGTGCTGCCGCGCTTCGGCACCGTTCCCGCCCAGGTGGGCCAACCGGGTCCGCTGGCCGACCTGATCACCAACCTCAGCGAGCTCGACGGCATCGCCCAGCGGGAGGAGCACCACATCGACTCCCTGGCCCGGCGCCTCCCTGGGACCCCGGTCATCCGGGTCCCCATGCTGGTCGGCGAGGTGCACGACATGGGCGGGCTCAACGAGGTGGGTCGAGCCCTCCTCGAAGGGGACTGAGCCCGGTGCTGGCCGGTACGGGGCCGGGCGCCTCCAGCCGGGGGCCCGGAGCCGCTTCGCTTCAGGCCTGGCCCTCCTCGACCGGGTCTTCTTCCACGGCGAACGAGGCCGCGGCCGCTTCGATGGTGTCGGCCACGGTGACGATCCTGTCGAAACCGGTCGTGCGAAGCAGGCGGACGAGGGTCGGCCGGTTGCAGGCGACGGCCACGTCACCCCCGAGCTCCCGAGCCCGCCGGATACCGCCGATGAGGGCGCCAAGTCCGGCGGAGTCGACGAAGGGCACGCCGGACATGTCGATCAAGAGCCGGTGGCTGGAAGCCATCTCGGCGAGAGCCTGCCGGAACTTGCTGACGGTGAACGCGTCGAGCTCGCCGACCGGCCGGCAGATGGTGTAACCCTCCGGAGTCTGATCTTGTGTGATGTCGAGCACAGGGCCTCCCTGGGACCTCCCAACGGCGGGGCTCCCTGGGATGGTACCCATGACGAGGCCCGAGGTACCCTCCCCCGGTGACTGAGATCCTGATCGCCACCGACGCCGCCACGGTATTCGAGGACCTTCGGGCCGTGGTCGACGGCCCCGAGACCAGTGTCCGCTGGGTACGTGAGGGGGCCGATGTTCGCACCTCGCTCAACCACACGCCGGCCGACCTGGCCATCGTCGACATGCAGATCGGGACCATGGGAGGGGTGGCGGTCGCCCTCGATCTGCGCTTGGAGGTGGACGCCGGGCGGATCGAGGCGATCCCTGTCCTGCTCGTCGTCGACCGGCGGGCCGACGTGTTCCTGGCTCGGCGCAGCGGGGTGGAGGGCTGGCTGGTCAAGCCCCTCGATCCCCTGCGGGTCCGCCGGGCCGTGCGGGCGGTCCTGGGCGGTGGCACCTGGTTCGACACCAGCTACGCGCCGGACCCGGTTGCGGTGCCGTTCGGGTCGGATAGCATCACCGCTTCCGGGAAGTAGCGCAGCTTGGTTAGCGCGCAGCGTTCGGGACGCTGAGGCCGCGGGTTCAAATCCCGCCTTCCCGACCACTGCTTGGGTGCCCAGGGGTGCCTGGCGGCCACCGGGCCGCTGCCTCCAGCACAAACCGGCTGCCCACCCGGCGACGTCGAGGCCCACGAGCTGCTGCAAGCTGACGGAGCGGGCTCGCCTGTCCGCGCACCTCCGCCGGCGGCTTCTAGCCTCTTCGGGATGAGAACCTCTCGGGTGCGCGTCGCGATGAGCGAAGTCGAGCTGGTCGTGGTGCGGGTCCTCGACGTGCCCGCCGGGGTCCTCCTGCCCGAGCTCCACGAGCTGCTACAGGCCGCGCTCGGCTGGACCGACTCGCACCCGCACCAGTTCGTGGCCGCGCTGCTCGCCCATCCTGACTACCCTTGCCGAGCCCAGCCACCAAGGCCCGATCATCCCCTTCGTCGGCCTGGCCGAGGGCATGATCCTCGCCGCCGTCCGCGCCGCTGGGGTGCCGATGCGGCAAGTGCGACCCGCCCTCGACGTTCTGGCCCGCAACATCGGTATCGATCACGCCTTGGCCAGCCGGCGCCTGGCTACCGACGGCGCCGAGCTGCTCTTCGACTACGCCGACCACGCAGACAGCGACGAGGCCGGCCCCCTTCACGAGCTCGTCGTCGTCCGCTCCGGCCAACGGATGTTCACCGAGACGGTCCGCCAGTACCTGCAGCGCATCGACTACGGCGATGACGGCTACGCCTGCCTGACCCGCCTCCCCTCCTACGGCATCGCCGAGGTGGTCACTGATCCGACCCTGGCGTTCGGTCAGCCGATCTTCGCCCGAGGGGGAAGCCGGGTCGCCGATGCCCTGGGCCGGTTCTGGGCCGGCGAGGACCTCCAGACCGTCTCCGAGGAGTTCGGAGTGCCGATCGGCCAACTCGAGGACGTCGTGCGTGTCGCATCCCGTCGGGCTGCCTGACCTCTTCGTCGATCGCAGCCTCGGACGCCTCGTCGTCCCGGATCTGCTC
>JALYVP010000243.1 GCA_030853185.1 Actinomycetota bacterium
TCGAAGGTGCGGCGACGTCGACGACGACAGCGTTGGGTAACACCGTGGGGAGCCAGAAGATCACCGGGATCGTGACCAACGGTTTCTCGACCGACGGTCCCCAGCTGCTCAGCGCCACCCGTAATCAGGCGGCCGGAACGGTGACCTACACCTTCAACCAGCCCGAAGTCTCAGGGTTTGGTGCTCCGGATGCCACCGCGTTCTTCGTGCTCAACAGCAGCGGCGTTCCCACCTTCGGGACCGGCACTGCTTCCATCTCGGGGAACACGGTGATCGTCACGTTCGGCTCGGGCAACCTGGCCAACGCGGTCAACGCCGGTGTCACCTCCGGCGCTAACGGCACCGAGACGGCGGGCAACGCCAACTTCGGCACCATCAACTCCAACTTCGACCTGAACGCCCCAGGCGACGTGCCGCTGTCATAGCGTCAACTGGTCGGGGTCGCCGCTCTACGAGCGACCTGAGCTAGAGAGTTAACACAGGAAGGTCCCTCCCTCGTCTGGGAGGGGCCTTTCTTCATCTCGGAAGATGCTGGATTAGCACGTCCGGCTGGAGCAGCAAGGCAGCCGGGCGGATGATCTGGCTTGCCTGCTCGGGCATGGGCCACTAGTGCTGGAATCCTCGAATGCCACGCGTGTAGTTTGTCCCTGACGAAGGGGGCCCAAACCATGCCATTCAAGGCGGCGCCGATCATGCTGGACGACAAGACCCGAGCGGAGCTGCAGCGAAGGGTCCGGGCCGGTACCTGCGAACAGCGGGAGGCGAAACGGGCTCGGATCATCGTGCTGGCCGCGGAGGGCATGTCGTCTCGGAAGATCTCCAAAGAGGTAGGGATGCACGAGTCGCATGTCGCCATGTGGCGCCAGCGGTTCTTGGCTCACGGCCTTGGGGGGCTGGTCGATGCTGTTCGACCGGGTTCGCCGGTGACTTACGGTCATGACGACCGGGTGAAGATGGCGGCGTTGGCGTGCTTGCAGCGCGATCCCGACGATCCGGTGGCCACGTGGAGCTATGAGGAGCTGACCGCCGAATGTCACCGCCACGGTGTCGCGGTGTCGCGTTCGCAGCTGTGGCGGATCCTCGACGATCTCGATATCAAGCCGCACAAGGTGACCGGCTGGTTGAACCGTCGTGACGACCCGGAGTTTTGGGATCGGGTCGCCGACGTCTGGGGGCTGTATCTCAATGGCCCAGACAACGCCATCGTTGTCAGCGTGGACGAGAAGACGGGCGTCCAGGCCAAGGAACGGATCGTGGCCACCACGCCGGCGGCGCCGGGGCGGGCGGCGCGCTATGAGTTCGAGTACCGCCGTCACGGCACGGCGAGCCTGCTCGCGGCCATGGACGTGCACTCCGGCGAGGTCCTGGCCACCGACATCGCCCGAAACAACTCGATCACCTTCATCGATTTCCTCGAAGACATCAATCGCAACGTGGCTCGGAGCCTCGACATCCACTTGGTGATGGACAATGGCGCCTCGCACACCTCGAAAGAAACGAGGCAGTGGCTGGTGGCTCATCCTCGCTTCGTGGCTCATTACACAGCCAAGCACGCCAGCTGGGTGAACATGGTCGAGCTGTTCTTCTCGATCGTCACCCGAAAGGTCCTCAAGCGAGGCAACTTCGTCTCCCGGGCAGACTTGGTTTCCAAGCTGATGCGTTTCATCACCACCTACAACGAGACCGCCAAACCCTTCGCTTGGACCTACTCCGGTCAGCCGCTCAAGGTGGCAGCATGAACGCGCGCGGGATTAGCGCGGCAGCACTAGTCCAGCTCAGAGTGGTAGTGCCTGGCGACTTGAGCGGGATCTGACACGTTTCTGACACGCGCGATCGGAAAACCACGGTCAATCGCGGGCCTGAACGGGGCGCCAGAGAGGAAATCTGAGTCCTTGCCCTCGGCTACTGCTCCGAGGGGCCGAGGGGCGAACTGGGACCTCTCTGCCGCTACCGCGCGCTCTAGCGGCGGAAGTGGCGAACCACCAGCATGAGGCCGCCAATGATTACAACTGACCAGACCGTCACAGCCGCCTGGGGGAATGGCGCCACGCAGCTGATCCCGTTCAGCTCGCATGTCGGCGGCGGCTTGGGCGGCACCGGCCTGGTCGGTGGCCCATTGCTGGCGGCGCTGGTCGTCCCAGCCCCACGCCAGCCGCTTGACCGCGTCGCCAAGGTCGCCGGCGGTCACATACACGTGGCTGGCCGTCCGGGCCCTGCTCATGGCCACATAGGCCAGCTCCCGGCCACCGCCATCATGGAGAACATGAGCGGCATCGACGGTGGACCCTTGGGCCCGATGGGCGGTGATGGCATATCCGTGGGCCAGCCGGTCACTGCCGATGTCGTCCGGACCCATGCGCAGGGTCCGACCATCAGCGGTTGAGGCGGTCACCGTGGCCGTGTCGGGTTTGACGGCGGTCACGACCGCGGGCTGGGAGGTCACCCACGCCCCATGAGGTCCGGGGGCCAGGGTGATGACCCGGTCCCCGATCCGGTAGGAGCGGCCGCCGGGGGCGGTGAGCTCGGGGCCGGTGAGCAACCCGACCTGCTCGAAGACGGCCCGGGCGGCGGCGTTGAGAGCGTCGACGTTTTCGTGCCGGTAGGCCACCAGGAGGGTGTCCCGGCCTTCCGCTGTGTCGACCGCCCAGGCCCGGATCATGGTCTGCACGGCTCGGCGCCGATCCGGGACGGGATGGACCCGGCCGTGGTGGGTATACCAGGCGACCGCGGTGGGGATGTGCCCGTCGCGCAGGTTGGCCAGCGCAGCCCGCTCGCCAGGATCGGCCTGGCGGAGGTTGTCGCCGAGCGTCCAGCACCGCTCGGGGTGCCGGTCGGCGAGGGCAGTGAGGGCGCCGCCGGGGCCGATGGCCCCGAGTTGGCGGTCGTCGCCGACCACGATCACCTTCGCCCCTGAGCGTTCGGCGGCGCCTAGCTAGGAGCTGGCCCAGGTCGACATCGGGAGTCATGGCCCCTTCGTCGACCACCAGCACGTGGCGGCCAGAGAGTGCGAGCGTGCCGTGGTCGAGCCGCCAGGTCAGCGACGCCACCGTCCGCGATTCGATGCTGGCCCCCTCGGCGAGGGTCTTGGCCGCCTGCCCCGACGTGGCCGTGCCGATCACCGTGTAGCCGGCGGTGTCGAACCCGGCCCGGACTGCGGCGAGGGTGGTGGTCTTGCCGGAGCCGGCGACCCCGACGACCACGTCGAGGCGGTGCCCTCTGGTCAACACGCCCGCGGCGACGTGGCGTTGGGTGTCGGTGAGTGGCCCGCCCAGCTGTTCCTCCACGCCGGCGACGGCGGACGCGGCCGCCTCGTCGGAGACAGCGGGTCCGTGACCGGTGGAGAGGGCGTCGGCGAGGCTGGCGATGCGGCGCTCGTCGGCCAGCACACACCCGGCCGCCCACACCCCCTCTCCGGCCCCAGCGACCACCGGCAGGGCGATGGCGTCGGGGTGGGCCAGGATCGTGTCACCGGCCCCGGTCCAGCGCAAGGGGGAGGCCGTGGAGGTAGGGGGCGACGGCGATGACCACGTCGCCTCGGGTGAACGTCTTGTCTTCGGCCAGCCGCCCACCCGGGCCCAACAGCAGGCCGGCCAACCGGTCGAGGTCTGGTTGGCCCTGGAGGTAGTCGCCGCCGGCCGTAGTAACTGCGGCGGCCAGGTCGGACGGTGGGTGACCGGCCGCGGTGAGCTCGGCCTGCCAGCCGGCCATCAAATCAGCGACCGGTACCTCCGCCTTGCGGTCCCGGGTGGCCCGAGCAGCCACCGACCTCGAGACGTACGAAGCGTCAGCACCAACCGCAGCGGTGATCTGGGCAGAGCGGGTCGAATGAATCTCGCACACCGCTGCGGGGATCCCAGCGATGGCCCAGCCCCCGAGCCGCCCCGACGGACCCCGGTCGGCGACGATGCCATAGCCCAACTCGACCGCCCCAGCCGCCGCAGCCATCCGGCCGACCGCAGTGGCGGCGTGGAGGTGGTCGCGGAGGAACGCCGTGTCCAGGCCCTTCCATCCTCCCCGCTCGTCGCCCATCATCACTGCGTTGGCGATCAGAACATGATCATGCACCTGGGGGTCGCCGGCCCTGGTCGTGGCGTGCCTCGAGGTAGCCCAGAGCAGCCCGCCCGTCGGAGTGACGGTCTGGGCGCGACCGCGCCGGCCGCCCCGCTCGCTTACCAGCCGGTCGAGATAGGCCAGGGTAGCGTCGCGCTCGGCGTCGACGATGGCGTGCATGTCCTCGGCCCGGCCGATCACGCCGAGCTCGGCCACCGACTTGTGCGGCGAGACCACCAACTCCAGCCCGAGACGCCGACACCCCACCAGCCGCCGCCCCGACATGGGGTCGTGGGCGCCGCCGTCACCGAAGATGGCCCGGTAGTCGACCAGGTTTACCTGGCCGTCCAGGCCGAGCAGGGACCGGCCGGTCCCGCCCCAGACCATCGGGGCCTCGCCCCTCGACGCGTAGTAGGCCGCCGCGGCGGCGACCGGGTCGTCGGCGCGGCCGGCCACGGTGTGTTCGTGGTAGGCGACCGAGTCGATCCCCATCATCCGCATCCATGCCACCGGCCCGCTCACCTCCCAACCAACGGTTGCAAACGTGTTCGCTTCGGATTGGTTTAGGCCGTTGAGATGGTGGCTGTAAAGCGTTAGCTGCAAGGGTGTGGAGTACATGGGGCCTCTCATGTCGTCTCGTGGGTTTATCTGCTGACACCCCTGCCAGGACCGGCTGCCCACCGATCGAGATCCTCTCGGCGAGCCGATTCAGCGGTCTGGTCGGCGCCTCTAGCCCCGCAGGTCATTGACAGCACCCCAAGACGAACCAGGCCACCCGCTTTAACGCCCTCTGCAGAGGGGTCAGAGGCGTGTTCGCCGCTCTCCGTCTGCGAGCGGTCGCCTGGTTTCGCTCGACCCACATCACCCATCGCTCGCCGACGCTCGCCATCTGCGGAACCTACCCAGACGGAGTGCCTCCCACCCCGAGACAATGGCGCCAACAGCAAGTGGCGGACCTCCCCTCAAGCGACCAATCCTGCCGGCCGCCCCGTGATCGAAGGACGACCTCTACCTCCTTGTTCAGTATGAATTGGGACAACGTGACGGAAGTTCCCGTGCATACCGGCTGGCGAGCGGCCGAGGATCGGCCCGACTGTCGCCATAGGTTAGACGGCCCGTTGGATACCCGTGGAGGCCGACTGGACCACCCTGGGTTTAGTGGAGAGTCCTCCGCTTGGGCGCTGCTGACCTCTGTTCCCTCCCGTTGTAGCAGAAGGACGTGTATGTCGGCACCCGGCTTCGGCGTTCGTGAGGAACGCCGAACGTGTGTTCGCACCCCGCGCCGCCGGCCATTTTTCGAACGACCAGCGGCAGCGGTTTCGGGGACCCGGGCTTCAGGGCCCGAGGAGCTCGTCGACGGTGATCGGCGCATCGCAGT
>JALYVP010000244.1 GCA_030853185.1 Actinomycetota bacterium
TGGCGTTGAGCCCGCAGTCCGGGGGGCCATCGCCGAACGACCGGAGCACGATGCGGGTCTTGGTCCCGTTGAGCGCCACCCGGTTGCGCTGCGAGGTCGACACCAGCAGCAGATAGTTGAGCACGTTCTCGCCGGGCTGGGGCTCGACGTTGGTCACCACGTGACCGAGGCCGGCACCGACGAAGACCCCGATGGCCAGCGGGGTGATACCACCGACCACGGCGGCGAGGACAGCGCCGAGGAGGACCCCGAAGGCCCCTCCGATGACCCACGACACCAGGGACCGCAACCGGATGGTGCGGGGCAGGGTGATACGGCCGAGCGACCCGACTCTCGTCGGCCCCGGCCGGAGCAGCTTGGTGGCGGCCAGCATCAGATGGCCGTCGCGACCGGACGCGGGCTCGCTCAAATGGTTGAGACCGTGGTGACGATCAGGCCGACGGTCTTGATGGCGAAGTCGGTGACGACGCCGAGCAGGCTCAGATCGGAGAGGACGGCGGAGGCCAGCACCGCGCCGGTCAGATCCTTGAAGGCGGCTGCGCCCCGCCCCCGGGCCACGTTCTTGACCACGAGGAACAACCCCAGGATGATCACGCCGACGGCCACGAACCGGGCCACGCCCTGGATCCAGGGGCCCAGCCCTCCGGGCTGGGAGAAGAACTGGCTGAACGAGGTGCTGCCGCCGCTGGATCCGGCGAAGCCGGTAGCGGCCGAACGGGTGGTGGCCGAGTTCGTGGTCACAGAGACCAAGGCGGGGCTGAGGGGCATGTGGCGTCCTCTCGAACGAGGGTGGAACACGGGTCGCCTGCACCTTGCCGAAGGCCCGCGGACGCGGGCCCGGCGGGTTCAGGGACCTGAGAACCACAGGAGTGCCACCTCCTTGGTCGAACGTCCACCGGCCGGCGGCGTCGACACAGCCGGCGAGGTAGGGTCCGAGCAGCGGCGCCTCGCGCATCTCGGCCAGAGTGACCGTGTCGTCGAACGCGCAGCGCTGAAGAAACCCTTCGACGGCTTGGCGGTCGTCCGTTGCCACCGGGTAGCGGACCACCTGGCGGCGCACGGTAGCCCCGGCGGCCTCCAGGGCCAGGGTCACCTGGCCAGCATCCAGGTAGGGGGTCGCCGGGCGCACACCGGCCCGGTACAGGTTGTAGAACCGCAGGTAGTGCGAGGCCTCGGTGGCGTGGGCGATAAGCCGAGCCCGCCGGGGGCGAGCGCTCGCACCGTCCGCGCCGCACCGTTGGTCATGGCCTCCGGTGGCAGGGCATACAGGGCGTGGGTGGCCCACACGATGTCATACCCGGTGGCGTCGATGGGGAGGTCCTGCACCGTGGAGACCAGCCGGCGACCGACCACGAACGGATGGGCCAGATGGCCGCCAGCCTCGTCGACCGAGAACCCCGAGGGGTCGAGGAGATCGACGGGCAACGGCGGCAGGCTGGCGACCCCGACGCCGGCGTAGCGGAGCAGGGCCCGGGGGAACCGCCCGCTGCCACAGGCCACATCCAGCAGGCGCCACCCGGACCGGACCCGGGCGGCCAGCAGATCGGCCCACGGGGCGGCCAGGGCCAACTGGCGGTAGTCTTCGGCGGCCAGCACGTAGAACGCGTCATCTCGGCCCGCTTGGCCTCCGACCAGTGCGCCAGGGACCGGGCGGCCGTGTCCTGGCCCGAAGGACCGGCGGTGGTGGGGACGTCGGTCACCTCGGGCAACCTAACGGCTCCCCGCCGTCCGGCTGGCTGGCACTATGGGCCGGTGCGCGTGGCGATGGTCTGCCTGGGCAACATCTGCCGGTCACCGATGGCCGAGTCGGTCGGCCAGGCGATGGTTGACCGAGCCGGGCTGGGCGACCGGGTCACGGTCGAGTCGTTCGGGACGGCCGGCTACCACATCGGCGAGCCCGCCGATGTGGGAGCGACGGCGGCACTGCGGCGCCGGGGCTGGCCGGCAGACGGCCATCGGGCCCGACGGATCCAACGCCACGATGTCGCAACCAGTGACCTGGTGTTGTGCGCCGACCGGGCTGTGCTGGCCGAGGTCCGGCGTCTGGCGGGCCCGGGCCGGGGCCCGATCATGCTCCTGCGGTCGTTCGACCCGGCGGCGACCGCCGCCGACGAGGAGGTCCCCGATCCGTGGGGAGGCGACGCCGTTGCGTTCGACCGGGCCCTGGATCTGATCGAAAGGGCGTGCCGAGGACTTGTCGACGGGCTGGTTGAGCCGCCTCACTGACGCCCTCGGACCGCCCCGGGACGTGACGCCGGTGCGGGCCGGGATCTGGCGAGTGGAGATCGACGGGCGTCATCTCTGTGCCAAGGTGAGCGAAGGCGTCGTCGACGAGGCCGGCGGCCTGGATGGCCTGAGGGCCGTGACCGGCGCGCCATCGGTGCCCGAGGTCGCCCTCGTCGACGCCGATCTGCTGGTCACCGACTGGATCACCGAGGACGGGCGCACCCCGAGCCACGAAGAACGGCTGGGCCGGGGCCTGGCCGCTCTCCATGGCGCCCCGTGGCCGGAATGGGGTGGGGGCTCGGGCTGGATCGGTGCCTGTCGAGTCGACAACCCGACAGTGGCGGACGGAGAGGCGTTCTACCGTGGAAGGATGCTCGAGCTGGCCGGACGCTGCGGGCTGGTCGAACCGGTGGACCGGGTCGCCTGTCGCCTCGACCGCCTGCTGCCGCCCGGCGGGCCGGCCCTGGTCCACGGCGACCTGTGGTGGGGCAACATCCTGTGGGGGAGGGACCGGGAGCCGTGGCTGATCGACCCGTCGGTCCACGGGGGCCATCCCGAAGAGGACCTGGCCATGCTGGCCCTCTTCGGCGCCGTGCCCGACCAACTCCTCGGCGCTTACGCCGAGATCGCCCGCCTCGAAGACGGGTGGCAGGAACGGGTCGGTCTGTTCCAGCTCTACCCCCTCCTCGTCCACGCCGTTCTCTTCGGCGGAGGCTACCGGTCCCAAGCGGAAGCGACCGCTCGACGCTACCTCTGAGCCGACCGCCCCAGGCCGTTACGCTTCGCGGGTGCGCCGACTGGCCGATGCGGTGATGTCCTTGCTGGCTCGACTGCTGATCCGGGTGTTCTTCCGAGATCTCGAGGTCACCGACGGAGCGTCCCTTCCCCCGGCCGGGCCCACCCTGGTGGTGGCCAACCATCAGAACGGTCTGGTGGACGGTCTGGTGCTGATGGCAGCCCTGCCCCGTCATCCCCGCTTCCTCGGCAAGTCCACGCTGTGGAGGATCCTGCCGCTGCGCCCGTTCCTGGCCCTGGCCGGCGTGATCCCCGTGTACCGGGCGGTCGAAGCGAGCCCGTCGTCGCAGGCGGACACGGTCGATCGGGCCCGACGCAACGACCGGGCCTTCACCACCAGCCGGCAGCTCCTCGGCGAGGGCGCCATGGTGACGGTCTTCCCCGAAGGCATCAGCCACGACCGGTCGACGGTGCAGCCGCTGAGGACAGGAGCTGCCCGCATCGCCCTCGGTGCCGCGGCCGACGACGCCATCGCCGACGTCGTCGTGCCGGCCGCCGGCCTGGTCTACGACGACAAGAGCCGGTTCCGGTCCCGGGCCCTGGTTCGGGTCGGCCCGCCCCGCGCCGTCAGCCCCTACGTCGCCGGTCATCGTACCGACGCTCGCAGCGCCGTTCACGCCCTCACCGCCGACATCGCCGGCGACCTGCGCGCCGTCGCCCCCTACTACCGCAGTTGGGAGTTCGCCGAGCGGGGCGCGCAGGTGGCCGGAGTGGCGATGCGCAGCCCGGGCCGGGCCGTTCCATCTTGCTGATCAGGACACCCTGTCCCGGCGGGTGGCGGAGCTGGCCGCCACCCCGCCGGGAGCCCGGGCCTTCGAGCGGCTGAGCGACGAGGTCACCTCCTACCGGCGGGATGTGGCCCTGCTCGGTCTGCCCGACGAGCAGGTCACCGCCGAGCACTCCACCTGGCGCTACCGCCGCACCCTCGCCTGGTCGGTGCTCAAGGTGGCGGTGGCCGCCCCGGTTGCCGGTGTCGGCGTCAGCGTGCACGCCCTGCCCTACTCGTTGATCAAAGCCCTGGCCCGGCTTCCTCGCAACGAGGGCATGAAAGCCACCGTGAAGGTGGGCGGTTGCTTCGGACTCTTCACCGGTTGCTACCTGGTCCTGGCGATCTGCGTCGCCCGACGCCGGGGTGCCCTGGCCGGCGCCGCCACCTTCACGGCGACACCGGTGTCGGGCTATGTGGCCGTCCTGGCATCCGAGCGCGTCGAGGAAGCCGGCGGCATGGCGCACACCATCGAGGTCCTGCGCCGTCACCGTCGGGGCGTGAGCGCCCTCCGTGCCCGGCGGACGCTGCTGGCCGAGCGTGTCTGTCAGTGGCTGGACACGACCGGCCGGGTGTGACGCGGGCGGGTGGCACGCGGCGGCCCGGTGTGACGCGGCCGGCCCCGGGCGGGCAGAATCCGGTGGTGGAACCCTCAGAAGCCCTCTGCGCCGACGCCATCGACCTCTCCGATCTGGAAGGGTTCTGGACCCGCCCGGTGGCCGAGCGGGAAGGTGCCTTCCGGACGCTGCGACGGGAGCGGCCCTTCGCCTTCTTCGAGGAGCCGGAAACCGACTTCGGGCCCCGGGGACCCGGTTACTACGCGGTCACCCGGTACCACGACGTGGTCGCCGCCAGCCGCAACCCGGAGCTGTTCTGCTCGGGCGCGGGGACGACCAGCGTCGTCGATCTCCCGCCGGAGTTCCTCGAGTACTTCGGCTCCATGATCAACATGGACGATCCTCGACACGCCCGCCTCCGCCGGATCGTGTCCCGGGCCTTCACTCCCAAGCGGCTCGCCGACGCCGAGGTCACCGTCGCAGAGGTAGCCCGCTCCATCGTGGCCGGCGTTGCCCCCAAGGGCCGCTGTGACTTTGTCGGCGAGGTGGCCGCCGCCCTGCCGCTCAGGATCATCTGCGAGATGATGGGAATCCCCGACAGTCACTACCAGTTCGTGCTCGACCAGACCAACGTCATCCTGGGGGCCACGGACCCCGAATACGTGCCGGAGACGACGGACATCCCGACGGCCGTGCTCAACGCCGGCTTCGGATTGGGCCAGCTGATGAGGGAGTTGGGAGAGCATCGCCGCCGGGAACCAACCGGTGACCTCACCTCCGCCCTGGTCAACACGGAGATCGACGGCGAGAGGCTGAGCTTCGAAGAGCTGGCGTCGTTCTTCGTCCTCCTGGTGGTGGCGGGAAACGAGACCACCCGCAACGCCATCAGCTGGGGCCTGGTGGCCCTTACCAACAACCCCGATCAACGCCGGCGGTGGGCCGCCGACTTCGATGGTGTCGCCCCCACGGCCGTCGACGAGATCGTCCGCTGGGCGTCGCCGGTGATCTTCATGCGCCGCACC
>JALYVP010000030.1 GCA_030853185.1 Actinomycetota bacterium
GCCCCGGCCTGGGCCGCCTCCGCCGCCGCCAGGCGTTCGACCGCCGCCGTCGTCGTCTCTCTCAGCGGTGCCTCCTCCCCGCCGGCGGCCGCCTTGACCGCGCCCAGGCGCTCGACCTCGTCCCGGTACCGGACGACCCTTTCCTCGGTCTCATTGACCCGCTCGTCGATGCGGCGGGCCTCGGCTCGGGACCGCTCCGCCGCCGTGCGGAGGGCGCTCAACTCGGCCCTGACCTCGGCCGAGGGATCCGGCGGCCGAGGGGCGTCACGATCCCAGCGGCCCTCCACCTCGGCCCGCTCGACGGTGAGCGCCGCCTCCGCGTCATCCACCTCGGCCTCTTCGGGGCTTAGGGCATGGGCTTCGCTCTCCGTGGCCTCCAGCCGGACCCGCAACGACGCTGCTTCGGCTTCGAGGCTGGCCACCACGCCCGTATCGGCGGTGGCGTCCAGATCCCGGCTCACCGACCGGTTCCGCTCCGCCAGGACGGCCAGCAGGCCCTGGGCCTTGGCCCGTAGGCGCTCCGCCCTGGACAGGGCCTCGGCCAGATCGGCACTGCGCTGGGCGTCGGTGGTGGCGCTCAACTCGGCCTCGTCGACGACAACACGGCCATCCAGATCCTGCAGGGCGTGGCGCACCTCGGCCTCGGATCGGCCCAGCTCCGACCGGCCGCGCGCCGCGCCGGCCAACCGGGCCTCGATGGTGGCCAGCTCCCGGCCGGTCAAGTGGCGGCGCAGGGCCTCGAGCTCGGTGACAAGGTCGCCGTGGCGGCGCGCGGCCTCCGCCTGCTTCTCGAGAGGGCGCAACTGCCGGCGCACCTCACGCAGCAGGTCCTGGAGACGGACCAGGCTGGCCTCGGTCGACTCCAGGCGCCGCTCGGCTCTCTCCTTGCGCCGCCGGAACTTCAAGACGCCGGCCGCCTCCTCGATGACCACGCGACGGTCCTCGGCCCGTGAGCTCAGGACGGCATCGAGGTTGCCTTGGGACACGATGACGTGCTGCTGGCGCCCGACGCCGGTGTCGGAGAGCAACTCGACCACATCCAGCAGCCGGCAGGGCACCCGGTTGATGGCGTAGTCCGACTCCCCGGTGCGGAACAGCGTCCGACTGATGGTCACCTCGGGGAAGTCGATCGGGAGCAGACCGGCGGAGTTGTCGATGGTGAGCTCCACCTCCGCCCGCCCCAGCGCCGCCCGCTTCGGGGTCCCGGCGAAGATGACATCCTCCATCTTGGAGGACCGAACCGTCTTCGGGCTCTGGGCACCCAACACCCAGGCCACGGCGTCCACCACGTTGGACTTACCGCTGCCGTTCGGACCGACCACCACGGTCACCCCGGGCTCGAACTCCAAGGTGGTGGTCTCGGCGAAGGACTTGAAGCCCTTGAGCGTCAGTGACTTCAGGAACACGCGCCGTTCAACCTAGACGACAGGGCCCGGAGGCGGGCCGACCCTCTCGCCGGTGACCGGCGGGTCCATCCGGCCGCGGTCTGGGAAGGGATCAGATCTGGCAGCTCGGGCAGGAGAAGCCGCTGCGGCCGGCAGCCACGACCCGGATGATGGGGGTGCGGCATCGCCGGCACGGCAGCCCCTCCCGACCGTAGGCCTGATGAAAGGCCTGGTAGCCGCCCACCGACCCCAGCAGGTCCCGATATTGGCTGTCGGCCAACGAGGACCCTCGGTGATCGATGGCCCGGCGCAACGTGGACCGCCGCGTGCGCCACAGGCGACGAACCTCCTCCCCGCCCAGGTCGCACGCCGGACGGTCGGCTCGCAGCCGGGATGCCCACAGGATCTCATCGGCGTAGAGGTTGCCGATCCCGGCGAGGAATCGCTGGTCCATGAGCAGCGGCTTCAGCCGGGTGCGCCGGCGGGCGAACAACATGGCCGCCTGAGGCCAGGTGAGTCGGTTGTCCAGGGCATCGAGGCCCAGGTGGGCCAGCTCGGCGACGCCGCCGGTGACCGGATCGGTGGCGGTCACGAACATCTCCCCGAAGGTGCGGGGGTCGACGAAGCGAAGCTGGCTGTCCCCTTCCCAGTGGAGGACGACGTGGCTGTGGGGGGCCAGGGGAGCGTCCACCGAGGTCCGGCGCAGCTGACCACTCATGCCCAGATGCATGACCAGGGCGTCGCCACCCTCCAGGTCGGCAACGAGGTACTTGCCTAGGCGGCGGACGCCCACCAGCCGTCGACCGGTGACCCGCGCGGCCAGCTCCAGAGCCGGGCTGTGACGACGGAGGCGGTGAATCCCGCCGGCCTCGACGTGCTCGATCTGCTTCCCGACGAAATCCCGCTCCAGGTCCCGACGTACCGTCTCGACCTCGGGTAGCTCCGGCATGGCGGTCTTCAGCTCTGGTCGCTCAGGAGGACCCCTCACCGGTGACCGAGCCGGTGGACGGGGACGGCCCGGCCGACGACATGCCGCCAACCCCGTGGTTGCCACGAGCCCCCTCTTCTCCCGGGGGGTCGCCGACCAGGTCGTCGCCGGAATGGCGGTCGGCGGCGAGGTCCACGTCGAGGGTGGGCTCGTCGACCAGCTCCATCCAGGCGGCCCGGGCGGCCGCTTGCTCAGCCTGCTTCTTGGAGCGGCCGTGACCCCGACCGCGGGGGCGGCGGGCCACGTGCACCACAGCGTCAAAGGTCTTGGCGTGGTCGGGTCCGGCGTCGCGCACGGTGTAGACCGGGAGGTTGTCGAACCGGCGGGCGCACAGCTCCTGTAGGCGGGTCTTGTAATCCTGGCCGCCAGGGCCCACGGCGGCCTCGGCGATCCGGTCCCCCAGGAGGCGCATCACCAGATCGGCGGCAGCGTCCCATCCCTGGTCGATGTAGACCGCGCCGATGACCGCCTCGGTCGCGTCGGCCAGGATCGAAGGCTTCTCCCTCCCCCCGGAGGAATCCTCACCCTTGCCGAGCAGAAGGGCGTCACCGAAGTGGAGCTCAAGGGCGACATCAGCGAGGGCGGCGGAGTTGACCACCGACGCCCGCACCTTGGCCAGCTCACCTTCCGGAAGGTCAGGGTAGGTGCGGAAGAGGAACTGGGTGACCACGAGGCCCAGCACGGAGTCCCCCAGGAATTCGAGGCGTTCGTTGGAACCCGTCCCCGGGTTCTCGGCACACCAGGATCGGTGGGCCAGGGACTGCACGGCGAGGGCCTCGTTGCCGATGTCCCATCCGAGGCGAACGGCCAGCTCACGGATCCGTTCTCGGAGGTCGGTTGGTTGCTGCAGGCGGACCGACCCCCTCAGGCGATGTTGAGCTTGGCGACGACGTAGTCCACGGCATCTCGTACGGTCTTGAGGTCTTCGAGATCCTCATCGTCGATGCGAAAACCGACGCTTCGCTCCCCGAGGTCCTCCTCGAGAGCCTCCACCAGCTCGATGAGCGCCAGGGAATCGGCCCCGAGATCGTCGCCGAAGGACGCCCCCTCCGTGATCGAGTCGGGGTTCACCTCCAAGATGTCACCCAGGCAGCCCTTGACCAGCTCGAGCACGGCTCGACGGTCAAGGGGGGAACGTTCGACGTGGGTTTCGGCGGGCACGCTTTCTCTCCTGGCTGGTCTGCTGAGCTGGGAATCTACCCCTATCGGCGGAATCTTGCGCCTCTCAGCCGGGGAGGGGCTCGACAGCCGCTTGGACCTGGGCCACCAAGCCATCGTCGGTGGCCGCCTTGGCCACCTTGACGGCGTTGAGGATGGCGGTCGCCGACGACGAACCATGGCTGATGATGCACACCCCGTCGATGCCAAGCAGCACGGCTCCGCCCTGCGTGTCGGGGTCCAGCTCGGCGGCGAGAGGGGCGAGGGCCGGCATGAGGGCGCCCGCCGCCGCCTTGGTCTCCTCGCTCGAGCCGAGGGCGGCGATCACCGCGTTCATGGCAAAGCGCAGCGAACCCTCGAGGGTCTTGAGCACCACATTGCCGGTGAAGCCGTCGGTCACCACCACGTCCACATCGTCGGTCATGATGTCTCGGCCCTCGACGTTGCCGATGAAGTGGACGGCTCCCCCGGCCCCCCCGGCGAGCAGGGCATGAGCCTCCTTGACGAGGGGATTCCCCTTCGTCTCCTCCTCGCCGATCGACAGGAGCCCGACCCGCGGCCGGGTGATGCCGTAGCGCTGATGGGCGAAGACCGAGCCCATCTGGGCGAACTGCACCAGCCAGGCCGCCACGCACTCAGAGTTGGCTCCGGCGTCGAGCACCACCGTCGGCGTGCTCCCCGGCACGGGGATGGGCGTGGCGATGGCCGGACGGGCCACTCCCTTCAGGCGGCCCATGCGGAACAGCGCCGATGCCATGGCCGCACCCGTGTTGCCCGCCGAGATCATGGCCGACGCCCGCCCGTCGCGCACCGCCTCGGCGGCGCGCACGAGCGATGAGTCCTTCTTGGTGCGCACGCCCCGAGCCGCGTCATCGTGCATGCCGATCACCTCTCGGGCGGCGATGACCTCGAGACCTCGAGCGTCGAAGGCATCGGGATCTCCGACCAGCACCACGTCCATGCCCTGCTCGGCGGCCTGGACGGCTCCGGCCACGATCTCCTCGGGCGCCCGATCGCCGCCCATGGCGTCGATGGCCACCGGGGCGTTGGCTGGGCTCACCTGGGGCTCAGTCGACCTCGATGGCCTGACGGCCCTTGTACCAGCCGCATGCGGCGCACACCACGTGGGGCAGCTTGGCCTGATGGCACTGGGGGCACACGCTGCGGGCCGGAGCCGACAGCGTCCAGGCGCTGGCCCGGCGGGACCGGCTCTTGGCCTTGGAGGTCTTCTTCTTCGGAACGGCCACCGTGAACGATGCTCTCTCTTCGGGATCGGGCCGCGAAGGTCACCCTCGGGTCCGATGCTTGTCGACGAACCGCGACAGTCTAGGACTTGGGCGAGGTCGGTGCGGTACCGGGGGGTTGGCGCAACACGTCGAGGGCGGCCCACCGGTCGTCCATCCGATCATCGGTGCAGTTGCACGGGTCGACGTTGAGATCGGCACCGCAGCGATCACACAGACCCCGGCACTTCGCCTGGCACAGCGGTGCGATCGGGAGATCCAAGAGGATGGCGTCTCGGACCAGGGGGGCCAGGTCGAGATGGTCGGAACCCAGCTCGTAGGTCTCCTCGTCCTCCTCGCCATCGCGCTCACGGGCCGACCGGGGCCGGTAGACCTCCCTGACCTCGGCGACGACATCCCCGCCGAGGGCCCGGCCGCAGCGCCGGCAGGTGCCGGTGAAGGGCGCGGAGACCCGACCGCTGACCTCCACCCCTCCGACGATGGTCGAGAAGGTGACGTCGGCGTCGACGGTGGCGGTCTCGGCGACGACGGTGTCGGCGACCGACAACCGGTCCAGCCGGCCCCGCCGGTGCTCGTGATGGGACGAACCCACCACCCTTCGCAACGCTCGTACGGGTACCAGCCACGGGTCGGCCATGGGCAGCTACCCGCGATCCTGGTCGAAGAAGGCATCCTCTCCGCCGAGAGTGTCCTCGCCCGGCTCCACCCCGGCGATCGGCCGACCGTCGGAGTCGAAGACGGAGGACGGGATCAGCTGCAACCGCTGACGACCGGCCGCGACGGTCTTGATGGTGCGCTCCAGGACGATCTCAAACGACGCCAGCTTGGTGTCGCAGTAGTCCTCGGCCTCGAGGCGCAGCCGCCGCGCCTCCTCCCGGGCCTCCTCCACCGTGCGCCGGGCCGTGTTCCTGGCCTCCCGGACGATCTCGGTGCGCTCCACCATCTGCTCGGCCTGGCGGCGGGCGGCGTCGACGATCTCGTCACCCTCCCGGCCCATCTTGGCCAGGAACTCGTCACGCTCCTTGAGCATCCACCGGGCCGCCTTGACCTCCTCGGGGAGGCGGTTGATGGCCTCGTCAAGCAGATCGACAACTTCATCCTTGTTGTCCAGGCGAACCGACGAGCTCAACGGGAGGGCCCGTGTTCCCTTCACGATCTCCAGCACTCGGCGCATGAGCGCCTCGGCATCGGGCCCCTGGTGGGGTTCCGTGTTGGTCACGAGCCGAACCTTTCCTTCATCTTGGCGAACACCGGCTCGGGCACCATGGTCCCGATCAGGTCCGCTCCCCCGAACCGGGCGAACTCCCGAACGTACTTGGACGCAATGAACGAATACGACGACGAGCAGGGGATGAACACCGTCTCCACCCCAGCCGCGGCCTTGTTCATCTGGGCCTGCATGAGCTCGGCCTCGGCGTCGGATGCCACCCTCAGGCCCTTGACGATGACGTCAACCTCGAGGCGCTGGGCCAGATCGACCACCAGGGCCGAGAACGAATCGAGCGCCACGTTGGGCAGATGGGAGACCGAATCGCCGATCATGGCCCGGCGCTCGTCGATGTCGAAGAGGGGCTCGCCCTTCTGGGGGTTGCGCATCGGCGCGACCACGAGGTGGTCGAACAGCTTGGCGGCGGTCTCGACGATCTCGAGGTGTCCGTTGTGAAATGGATCGAACGTTCCAGGGAACAACGCTGTCCTCACCGTGCACCTCTCATCCGTTACCGACCTTCATGGGCCGAGCGACGGTAACCAAGGTACCGCCGTACCGCTTCACCCTCACGACATCCCAGGCCTGGCCCAGGTCGATGTCCGCACCACTCTCCAAGACAGCCAGCCCGCCGAAACCCTTCGCTCGCAGCCCGGTGCCGAGCTGCGCCCATTGCTCGAAGGCGTAGGGCGGATCGGCGAACACGATGTCAGCGCCCGCCGCGGTAGCCAGGTGGGCGAGGGCGTCACCGGCCTGGAGCCGGGTCGGGCGATCGTCGAGACCGAGCTGGGCCAAGTTTGTCCTGATGGTGGTGAGGGCCTCCCGGTCCTGCTCCACGAAGGTGGCCGATGCCGCCCCCCGGGACAGAGCCTCGATGCCGAGCGCCCCGCTCCCCGCGAAGAGGTCGACCACCGTGGTGCCCGCCACCCCTACCAGGCTGCCCACCATGGAGAACATCGCTTCCCGGACGCGATCACCGGTCGGTCTGGTGCGGGAGCCCGGTGGGGCCTGGAGGGTTCTGCCCTTGAGGCTGCCGGCAACGATGCGCACGAGGGACGGTACCTCTCGCCGGACCACCTGGTTCACTGGTCGGGTGAACGCGCCGCCGCTCTGCATCGTCTGCGTCGACTGTGGGGAGACCGCCCACCTGTTGTCGGTCCTGGGGGACGAGGACGATGACCGGGTGGCCGTCTACCGCTGCTCCGGATGCTGGGATCGTTGGGATGTCGTGCTCGAGGCCGAGACCGACGACGACACCGCCGCGGCCGGGGACGACCGGGTGTCTTTGGAATCCGAGGCCGCCCGGGTCGGGCCGGCACCTGTTCTGCGCGAAGGTGAGACCGCCGACTCCGACGACGAGGGCCGGTAGCGCCCACACCAGGCACCGGAGGCACCATGCCACTCGATCAGCAGATCGCCAAGATGCTCCAAGAGTTCGAGGCGGGGGACGCTTCGAGGATCTCCGAGCGTTCAGTGACCGACATGCGCGGGATCATGGCGAGCGTCGCCCTCAGGCTCTCAGAGCCCGGCGCCGACGTGGCGTCGGTGCGGATGGTCGAGGTGCCCACCGCGGCAGGGACGGTGCCGACCCGATTGTACCGGCCCCTCGGCGCCGCTCCGGAGCCGCTGGGCGCCCTGGTGTGGATGCACGGGGGCGGTTTTGTCACCGGTGACCTGGAGAGCGCCGACCCCACCGCCCGTGATCTCTGCGCCGGTGCGGGCCTGGCGGTCATCAGCGTGGACTATCCCCTCGCACCCGAGCACCCCTTCCCGGCCGCCCCCGAGTCCTGCCTGGGGGTGACCGCCTGGGTCGTCGACCACGCCGAGGAGCTCGGCCTCGATCCCGGCCGGATCGCGGTCGGCGGCGACAACGCCGGGGCCAACCTGGCGGCCACCATCTCCCAGATGGCCCGCGACCGGGGGCGGCCGCCGGTCGCCTTCCAGCTGCTCGTCTACCCTGTCGTCGACCACCTGGCGTCGTTCCCCTCGGTGAACGAGAACGGCGAGGGCTATCTGCTCACGGCCGACGCCATGGCGTGGTTCTCCTCCCACTACGCGGGTCGCGCCGACATCGACGATCGGGACCCGATGATGTCGCCGATCTACGCCGCCGATCTGGCCGGATTGCCCCCGGCCCTCGTCATCACCGCCGAGTTCGATCCCCTGCGGGACGAGGGTGAGGCCTACGCCATGCGACTCCGCCAGGCCGGCGTACCGGTGCAGACAACCCGTTACGACGGCATGATCCACGGGTTCTTCACCATGACCAAGATCACACCTCGAGCGCGAGAGGCGGCCGGCGAGGCGGTCGGGGCCCTGCGCATGGCCCTGGCCTGAGCGCGGCGTGACCCGAGAGGACGAGGGGTATCTGCTCGACAACAGGCAAGCGGAAGCGGGGGCGCGCTTTGACGCCCTGTCGACGCTGTTCGACCCGTCCACCTTCCGCCACATCGAGGCCCTCGGCCTCCAACCGGGCTGGCGATGCTGGGAGGCGGGGGCGGGCGGACCGGGCGTGGCCAACTGGCTCGCTCAACGGGTCGGCTCCGGGGGACGCGTGGTGGCGACCGACATCGACATCAGCCACCTCATCGGGACGGAGCCCCTCGGCTACGAGGTCGTTCGCCACGACCTGGGCATCGAGAAGGCTCTCCCGGGCCGATTCGACCTGGTGCACGCCCGCCTGGTCCTGGTGCACATCTCCCGGCGCGAGGAGGCTCTGGCGGAGATGGTCGGGGCCCTCCGGCCGGGGGGCTGGTTGTTGGTGGAGGAAGCGGACCCGGAGTTACAGCCTCTCGTCTGTCCCGACGAAGACGGCCCCGATCAGCAACTGGCGAACCGGCTGAAAGGGGGTTTCCGCGCCTTGATGGCGCAACGAGACGCCGACCTGGCCTACGGCCGGACCCTCCCTCGACGGCTGCGCGACGCTGGACTGCTCGATGTGGGCGCCGATGCCTTCTTCCCGATGACCGGCCCGGTCTGCACCAGGTTGGAGCAGGCCACCGTGACCCAGATCCGGGAGCGCCTGGTGGCCGCGGGGGCGGCGACCGACGACGAGATCGACCGCCATCTCGCCACGGTGGCGACGGGCCGGCTCGACCTCGCCACCTCGCCGATGATCTCGGCGTGGGGCCGCCGGCCGCCGGTGGCAACCGTCAGTTCTTGAACAGGAAGTGACGCTCGTCTGCGTCCACGAAGAGAGCGACCTCGTCGGCCAGGTCGGGGTTGGCTTCGAGCAGCGGGTCCTCGTCCAGGATGGCACCGGCGACGGCCCTGGCTCGAGCGACCAGGTCCCGGTCCCGGCGGAGGGATGCGAGCTTGAGGTCGGTGGCGCCCTTCTGGCGGGCCCCGAGGATGGCGCCCTCCCCTCGGAGCTCCAGGTCTACCTCGGCCAGCTCGAAACCGTCGGTTGATGCTTCCAGCGCTTTGAGGCGGGCGGCGCCGTCTGCGGTGGAGCCCTCGCCCAGCAAGAAGCACCACGAGGCATGGCGACCCCGGCCGACCCGGCCTCGAAGCTGATGGAGCTGGGCGATGCCGAACCGGTCTGCATCCTCGATGACGATCACCGTGGTGTTCGCCACGTCCACCCCGACCTCGATCACCGTGGTAGCGACGAGCACGTCGAGGTCGGCCTCCCGGAACGCGGCCATCACCTCGTCCTTGTCCTTGGCTGGCAGCTGGCCGTGCAGCAGGCCGACCCGCAACCCGGTGAGCACCCCCTCGGCCAGGCGATCCCGCTCGGCGGTGGCGGAGCGGGCCTGGATCCGCTCCGACTCGTCGACGAGGGGGCAGACAACGTAGGCTTGGCGGCCGGCGGCCACCTCGGTGCGCACTCGCGCCCACGCCACCTCCTCCTCCAGCGGCCCCCGGGCCCAGGTCGTGGTGATCGGGGTCCGCCCCGGAGGCAGCTCGTCGAGGATGGTGGTGTCCAGGTCGCCGTAGACGGTCATGGCCGCAGTTCGGGGGATGGGGGTGGCCGTCATCACCAACACGTCCGGCACCGCCCCTCCTCCCTTGCCGCGCAGCGCCGAACGTTGCTCCACGCCGAACCGGTGCTGCTCATCGATGACCACCACTCCCAGCCCGGCGAAGGCGACTCGCTCGGTGAGCAGGGCATGGGTCCCGACGGCGATGTCGATGTCCCCGGCGGAGAGCTGGGCGTAGAGGCGGGCCCGTCTGGCCGCCGGCGTCCGGTTGGTGAGCAGGGCCACGTGGAGGGGGCGGTCGGCGAAGAGCTGACCCTCGCCGCTCGGGACGGTGAACCCGTCGAGCAGGGCGCGGACCGAGGCGAAGTGCTGTTCGGCGAGCACCTCGGTCGGGGCCATGAAGGCCCCTTGGGTTCCGCTCTCCACCCCGGTCAGCAAGGCGGCGACCGCCACCAGGGTCTTGCCGGAGCCGACGTCACCCTGAAGAAGCCGATGCATCGGCGCGGCGCCGCCCAGGTCCTCGGTGATCTCGGCGATGGCCGCCGCCTGGGCCGCGGTCAACTCGAACGGCAGACGGTTGCGCAGGCGGCGGACCAGCTCGCCGTCGGTGCGGTGCCGGATCCCCACCGCCTCCCGCTCGGTGGCCCTCTTGGTCATCAACAGCACCGTCTGGAGCCTCAGCAACTCGTCGAAGGCCAACCGCTTGCGGGCCGCCTGGGCCGCTCCCATCCCCTCAGGCAGGTGCACCTGGCGGAGAGCGAAATCCCTACCGACCAGATCCTCCTCGTCCCGCCAGCGTGCTGGGAGGGGATCGACCAGGTCCGGGGCCCGCCGGAGCGCCTCGTTGATCCACTCCCCCAGCTCCCAGCTGGTCAGCCCGGCTCTCTCGGACTGGGGATAGACGGGGACGATCCGCCCGGTGCGGTCCCCGACCAGGTCGACCACCGGGTTGGTCATCTGCTGACGGCCCCTGAACCGCTCGACCTTTCCGAACAGGACGGCGTCGGTGCCTTCCGTGAGCTGGCGGGCCCGCCAGGGCTGGTTGAAGAAGGTGGCGTGCAGATAGCTCGTCCCGTCGAAGACATCGATCTCCACCATCGTCCGCCGCTGACGGGTACGGCGGGAGCTCACCTTGCGCACGATGCCGAGCACCATCGCCTCGGTGCCCTCCACCAGCTCAGCGATGGCCACCTGGTTGGTCCGGTCGATGTAACGACGGGGGTAGTGGGTGAGCAGGTCGAGCACGCTGGTGATGCCCACGGACTCGAGCGCCTCGGCCTTCTTGGGCCCGACATGATGCAGCCGGGTCACCTCGGTGTGGGCCAAGCGGGCGAGTGGTGTGCTCACCGCTCCACGGCCGACCGCGTCACTCGACCCCGAAGAGGTACGGATAGAGGGGTTGGCCGCCGTGATGCACCTCACCGGTGACTCCGGGACGGTGCTCGTCGAGCCAGTCGGTGATCCGCCGGGTGACCGACGGCTCCGCTCCCTCCCCGACGATGATCGTCGCTACCTCGTGGTGCCCGGCGTCGACGAGACGGTCCAGCAGACCGGTCGCCGCTCCGTACATGTCGGGGGCCACCACCTCGATGCCCGCCCGGCTGACGCCGATCCAGTCGCCCTCGTGGACGTCGCCGACCGGGCTGGCGGCAGTACGCACCGCCCTGGTCACCTCGCCGGCGGCCACGGCATGGGCGGCGTCCCGCATGGCCGTGGCGTTGTCCGACGCGTCGCCCTCCGGGTCGTAGTCGAGGAGGGCGGCGAAGCCCTCGGGGATGCCCCTGGTGGCGACCACCCGGACCGTCTTGGTGGCCGCCGCCGCCGCCGCCTCGGCCACCGCTACGATGTTCTTGTTGTTGGGCAGGATCACCACCTGGTCTGCAGGAGCGGCGTCGATGGCGGCGACCATCTCGGCCGTGGAGGGGTTCATGGACTGGCCACCGGAGACCGTGCCGGTCACCCCCAGAGATTCGAAGATGCGCCGGATGCCCTCACCACTGCAGACGGCGACCACCGCCGTCCGGCGATCCAAGCTGTCGGCAGCGGAGCCGCTGCTCCCGGTGGCCGGGCCGCGGGTGGCCTGGCGGACCCAGCGTTCCTCCTCGACCTCCTCGAGGAGGTCGCTGACCCGGATCTTGCCGGGCCGGCCGATGTCGATGGCCGCCTCGATGGCCGCCCCGATGTCGTCGGTGTGGATGTGGCAGTTGAACAGGCCGTCGCCGCCGACGACGACGATGGACTCGCCGATCGAAGCCCACGCCCGGCGGAACCCGTCCACCGTCTCATCGGGCGCCTCGAGCAGGTACATCACCTCGTAGCGTGGGCCTCCGTCCCCGCCGAGGGGGACGTCGGAGCGGGCCTCCGTCCCAGCGGTCGTCCCGGGAGCACGGGGCTCCGCCCCCTCGGTGGATCCCACGCTGGTCGCATGCTCCGATTCGGTCGACGTAGACGCGAACGCGAGCGCCGCCACCGGGGCCTCATCGGGTGGGTCGGGCACGGGGCGGCCATCGACGACGTTGAGCAGGGCGTCGAAGAGGAGCAGTAGGCCGGCGCCGCCAGAGTCCACCACCCCGGCGGCGCGCAACGCCGGCAACAGGTCGGTCGTCGCCGCCAGTGCCGCCGCCGCCGCGCCCCGAGCGGCGCTGGCCACGCCGAGGAGATCGGCGCCGCCGGCCCCGTCGGCCACCGCCTCGGCTGCCCCCCGGATGACGGTGAGGATCGTACCCTCGACCGGGTTCTGAACGGCCTGATAGGCCCCCGCACTGGCCTCGGACAGGGCGTCCCGCAACACGTCGGCGTCGATGCCGTCGGAGTCACCGACCACCTTGGCGACGCCCCGGAGGATCTGCGAGAGGATCACCCCGGAGTTCCCCCGGGCGCCCATCAGCGATCCGTGGGCCAGAGCCTTGGCCACCGTGGCCAGGTCGTCGCCGTCGGCGGTCGTGATGTCGGTGACGACCGACTCGACGGTGAGCGACATGTTGGTCCCCGTGTCACCATCGGGGACGGGATAGACGTTGAGCCGGTTGATGACCTCGCGGTGGGCGGCGAGCGCGTCTCGATAGGCGACCATCACGGCGACGAGGTCGCTCGGACCGAGGCGCGCCAGCGTCTGCATGACGGGGGATGCTAACTTGTGCGGCTTATGGCAGCGGTGTGCGAGGTCTGTGGAAAACATCCGTCGTTCGGGATGAGCATCAGTCATTCCCATCGCCGGACGAAGCGCCGTTGGAACCCCAACATCCAGACCGTCCGGGCTGTCCAGGGTGGCACCGTCCGCCGCGTCGATGTGTGCACGTCGTGCATCAGGGCGGGGAAGGTCACCAAAGCCGTTCGCTGAGGCGGGCGCCCGGCTGAGGCCGGCGCCAGGCTGGGACGGGCATCCACCACACCACGGGCTCAGCGGCCCCAGGCGTGCTCCCACCCGAGCCGCTCGACGGGCCGCCCGGCCAACGTCCGGGTCGTCGAGCCCGCCACGCACGTCCCGATCCGGACCGGTTGGGCCAGTCCCCGGAACGCCCCGGCGATGGCCGCCGGATCCGGCGCGCAGAAGACCAGGACGTAGTCCTCCCCGCCGCCCAGTGCCTCCGCCTGGGTCGCCCCGCCGGCCACAGGAACGTCCGAGAGGGCGAACCCCACACCCGACGCGTCGGCGATGTGGCCCAGGTCGGCGACCAGGCCGTCGGACACGTCGATCATGGCTGTGGCTCCACCCCGAGCCGCCGCCTGACCCTCGGCCAGCGCCGCCTCCGGCCGGGCGTGGGCCCGCACCAGGTCGCGCTCGACCGCGGCACTCACCGCCCCCGCCGCTGGCTCCAGATCCGCGGCGACCGCCGGGCCGGTCTCCTGCCCGGCTCGGTCCCGAAGGATCCGCAGGCCGGCGGCGGCCCGACCGAGCGGGCCGGTGACCCAGATCCCGTCATCCACCCGGGCGCCGCTACGGGTGACGACGGGGCCGGCGGCCCAGCCCGTCACCGCCACACTGACCACCAGGCCGGGGGCGTTGGTGAGATCACCACCGACGACCGGACAGTCGTAGCGACCGGCCGCGGCCCGGATGCCCTCGTAGAGCAACCCCAGGTCGGTGTCCGGCGGCCCGGCCACGGTGATCAGGGCGTGGCCGGGTCGCCCGCCCATGGCGGCCACGTCGCTGACGTTGACGGCTATGGCCTTCCAGCCGAGATCGTCCAGGCCGGTCAGGGTCAGATCCGCATGGACACCGGCGACCACAGCGTCGGTGGTCAGCAGAAGCCAGCCGCCGGCCGGAGCCCGCACCACGGCGGTGTCGTCGCCCATCCACGTTTCGCCTCGTGGGGCAGCGGGAAGCATGGACGCAAGGCGGGCCAGGGCGTCGAACTCGCCGCTCAGAGCCTGCCTCCGATATCGTTCACCACCGACGGGAGCCTACGCTAGACCTGTGGAGCACCAGCCGATATGAGACCGGGATCCACTGCCCGTAACGGCCCCCCGAGCGGTTGAGACCGAGCCTGATGTCTACGTTCGGATCGGGTCCCTCGCGGGGCCCGACCGCCGGCGTCGGCCATCACGGCCGACGCACTTCCCGCCGCAGGAGCGCGGACACGCCCCCCAAGCATCACCCAGTCGAAGGAGACCGACCCGAGCATGACCTCCCCCAAGCCCCTTACCGAACACAAGCGCCTCCAGGCCTGGGTGGACGAATGGGCAAACCTGACCAAGCCTGACCGCGTCGAGTGGTGTGACGGTTCTGCGGAGGAGTACGACGCCCTCTGCCAGCAACTGGTTGACGGAGGTACCTTCACCCGCCTGTCCGAAGCGAAGCGCCCCTCGAGCTACTGGGCCGCCTCCGACCCGGCCGACGTGGCCCGGGTGGAGGACCGGACCTTCATCTGCTCCGACCAGGAGATCGACGCCGGGCCTACCAACAACTGGCGGGACCCGGCGGAGATGAAACAGGTCATGCGCGACCTCTACGACGGCTGCATGACGGGCCGAACGATGTACGTGGTGCCCTTCTCGATGGGCCCGCTCGGTTCGCCCATCGCCCACATCGGCGTGCAGGTGACCGACTCGGCCTATGTGGCCGTGAGCATGCGGATCATGGCCCGGATGGGCCGAGGGGCACTCGATGTGCTCGGTACCGACGGGGACTTCGTGCCCTGCGTCCACTCCGTGGGCGCACCCCTGGCCGCGGGTGAGGACGACGTCCCGTGGCCGTGTGACGCCGACAACAAGTACATCGTCCACTTCCCCGAAACCCGGGAGATCTGGTCCTACGGTTCGGGCTACGGGGGCAACGCCCTGCTCGGCAAGAAGTGCTTCGCCCTGCGCATCGCCTCGGTCATGGCGAGGGACGATGGCTGGTTGGCGGAGCACATGCTGGTCGTCAAGCTGACCTCCCCCGATGGCGAAGCGCGCTACATAACCGGGGCGTTCCCATCGGCGTGCGGCAAGACCAACCTGGCCATGCTGGTCCCGACGCTGCCAGGGTGGAAGGTCGAGACCATCGGCGACGACATCTGCTGGATGAAGTTCGGTCCCGACGGGCGCCTACGGGCCATCAATCCCGAGTACGGCTTCTTCGGGGTCGCCCCCGGGACCTCTGAGAGGACCAACCTCAACGCCATGTTGACCCTCTCAGGGAACTGCATCTTCACCAACACCGCCCTCACTGACGACGGGGACATCTGGTGGGAGGGCATGACCGAGGAGAAGCCGGCGCACCTCACCGACTGGAAGAAGCAGGACTGGACCCCGGACAGCGAGACGCCAGCCGCCCACCCCAACGCCCGGTTCACTGCCCCCGCCTCTCAGGACCCGGCCATCGCGACCGAGTGGGAGGACCCCGAGGGCGTACCGATCTCGGCGGTGCTCTTCGGCGGCCGCCGCTCGAGCGTCGTTCCCCTGATCACCGAGGCCTTCGACTGGAACCATGGGGTGTTCCTCGGCTCGATCATGGCCTCGGAGACGACCGCGGCGGCCGCCGGGGCGGTTGGCAAGTTGCGCCGGGACCCCTTCGCCATGTTGCCGTTCTGCGGCTACAACATGGCGGACTACTTCCAGCACTGGCTGGACGTCGGCGCCGCCGGCGACCCCGACAAGCTGCCCAAGATGTTCTTCGTCAACTGGTTCCGCAAGGGTGACGACGGCAAGTTCATCTGGCCCGGGTTCGGCGACAACAGCCGGGTCCTCGAGTGGGTGTTCGAGCGCTGCGCCGGCAAGGGCGACGCCGTCGAGAGTGCTATCGGGATGATCCCGACACCGGATGCCATCCCGATCGACGGCCTCGATCTCGCCGAGGACGCCATGACCCAACTGCTGGCGGTCGACAACGAGGAGTGGAGGGCCGAGGTGCCGTTGATCGCCGAGCACTTCGAGGGTCTGGGCGAACGTCTCCCTGCGGAGCTACGCTCCGAGCTGGACGAGCTCGGCAAGCGCCTGGGCTGAGCACGGTCGGACCGGAGCCGGCCGGCGCAGGTGGGACGCCGGGAGGCGGGACCTCCCGGCGCCCGCCGCTAGCATCGGCAGAACCAGCACCAGCGAGGGGACGCGACGTGGCGGTCAGCGCCTACATTCTGATCCAGACCGAGGTCGGCCAGGCCGAGACCGTGGCCTCCCACGCCCGGGACCTGGCCGGCGTCACCGTCTCCGAAGGGGTGACGGGGCCCTACGACGTGATCGTCAAGGCCGAGGCTTCCTCGGTGGACGAGTTGGGGCGCATGGTCGTCAGTCGCCTCCAGCACATCGAAGGCATCACCCGCACACTGACCTGCCCGGTCGTCGACCTCGCGCCCTGAGGTCGATGGGCGCCACGCTCATCGAACCGCTTTCGACTCTCGCAGCTCGGCGATCTCCTCGGTCGAGAAACCCCAGTCGGCGAGCGCCCGGTCGGTGTCCTGGCCGGGCCGGGGTGGCGGCCCGGAGACCTCTCCGGGCGTCCGGCTGAGACGGGGCGCAGGTGCCGGCTGGGTGACGCCACCGACGTCGACGAAGGTCTCCCGCTGCGCCATGTGTGGGTGCTTCGGAGCTTCGTCCATGGTGAGCACTGGAGCAAAGCAGGCATCCGTGCCCTCCAGCACTGCGCACCAGGCGTCGCGTGGCTTGGTCCTGATGATGGCCGCCAGCCGTTCCCGCATCTCCGGCCAGGACTGGCGATCGCCGGGCTTGGGTACCGGCCCCTTGCCGTCGACGTCGGCATCGAGACCGGTGATGCGCAGCATCTCGGCGTAGAACTGCGGTTCCAGGGACCCGAATGACACGTACCCGCCGTCCTCGGTCTCGTAGGTGCCGTAGTACCAGGCCCCGCCATCGAGGAGGTTCGTTCCCCGCTCCCCCCAGAACCCGGCGGACTTGAATCCCCACACCATGGCAGCCAGGAGGGCAGCGCCGTCGACCATGGCCGCGTCGATGACCTGACCCTCGCCGGACCTGGACGCCTCGAGCATCCCGCACACCATGCCGAAGGCCAGGAGCATGCCCCCGCCGCCGAAGTCGCCGATCAGGTTGACCGGCGGGATCGGCGGCTGGCCGGGCTGCCCGATCATCGACAGAGTCCCCGAAAGGGCGATGTAGTTGATGTCGTGACCGGCCCTCGGGGCGTAAGGACCTTCCTGGCCCCAGCCTGTCATCCGCCCGTAGACGAGTCGCCGGTTGCGCTTGGCACAGTCCTCGGGCCCGAGGCCCAGACGTTCGGTCACGCCGGGACGGAAGCCCTCGATGAGCCCGTCGGCCCGCTCGACCAGGCGCAGCACGGTCTCGCGGCCGGCGTCCGACTTGAGGTCGACGCCGACCGATCGCCTCCCCCGGCCGAGCACGTCGACGGCGGGGATCGGACTGCCGGCCACCACGGCACGGACCCGATCGATGCGCACGACCTCGGCGCCCATGTCGGCGAGCATCATGCCCGCGAACGGGCCGGGACCAATGCCGGCCAACTCGACGATCCGGTGTCCCTGCAGCGGACCAGCCATCCATGCCTCCGTGCTCTCTCGCTCGCGTCCGCCAGGACACGGCGTTGCGATCTTGTCCGCCCCCGGACCGGGCGGCAAGTTCCTCGACCGGTCGGGATCCTTGCGTCCTCATGGCCGGCCGGACCAGGTTGTAGGTTCCGGAGGTGGATCATCGCCGGCCTGCGACCACCGTGGCGCCAGGCCCCGAG
>JALYVP010000245.1 GCA_030853185.1 Actinomycetota bacterium
CCCCGCCACGTCGGCCGGGTCGGGGGTCCCGTCAGCTCCGGCGGGAACGTGGGCCCAGCGTCCGTATGGCGGATGGTCGTCGGCCACGCTGCAGGTAGTTCACCGGCGTGGAGTACCGCGTCCCGCTGCGACGGCCGGTGAAGGTGAGCACGAGTCTCTTCGCGCTCAGCAGCGAACGCAGCGACCTGGCAGCCGCACCCGGTTTGGCGAGCGATGTCTTGGCCATCACGCCATCCCGTCCGGTCGCGGGCCGCCGAGACGGCGACCCATCTCGTCGGCCAACGCCTGAAGGGCGGCGAGGGGCCGGAGGAACACCGTCAGGTCGACGATCCGCCCGCTCTCGCCAAGACGGGCGACGAACAGCCCGTCGGCCCGCCCCGGGTGGCCCGCGACCTGCGCGCTAAATAGCAGCACCGCGTCTTCGCCGTCATCGCCGATCGTTCCCACCACCTCGATGTGGTGCAGCACCCCATCGAGGACCAGGCCGAGGATCCCGGCAGCGGCCGGTGCTCCCTCGAACGGCTGATCGTGCACCGCCACACGCAAGGTGATGTCGTCGGCCATCGTAGCCACCATTGCGGTGGCATCTCCGGTCTTAAAGGCCTGTCCGAGCTGTTCCAGCATTTCTTCTCCTCCAATAGGTTATCTCTGGCGCCGCAAGCTCGACGCAAACGGCGAAACGCCGCGTAAACGAGCCGTCTCAACGAGTCGGACTACTCGCGAGGACTGAAGCCGGCCCAGCGCTCCGCGATCTTGCCGTCTGCGATTCGAAAGATCACGACGGCTGTCTGGTGGACCGGCTGGCCGCTGGGCGGCTGGCCGAGCATCGGGCCCGTGTTGGTCCCGCGCATGGTCCATCGAATCGCGACGCGATCTGCCTCGGCGACAAGGTCATCGACGGTGAACCGCAGGTCGGGGTACGCGGTGCGCAGCGTCGACACCACGTACTCGATGCCTTCCACGCCGGCTGGCTGACCGGGCATCGGATCGTGGTCGATGGTCCCCGGGGCCACCAACTCGCGCACGGCAGTTGGGTCCCCGGCGGGGAACGCCTCCTCGAACAGCCGGCGGACCAGGTCCTTGTTTGCGTTAAGCGTCACTGTGGGTTCCTCTCTGATTCGATCGGGTAAGGAGTTGCCAGTGCCCCTGACACCGATCGTCGTGGCGCGTGCGAGTGATGGCTACCGCCGACGACGGGCAGGACGGCGGTAGGACAAGCGGTGGTGCGGACAGATCGGCTCATTGCGAGACGGGCGCGTCGTGCTCGCCGAGGCCGACACGGCCGTGCAACCGGCGCAGGGCTGACGGCGCCCACCAGATGGGCTCGCCTACCAGTCGCATGATCGCCGGGACGAGCAGGCCGCGGACGATGGTGGCATCGAGCAGGATGGCTATGCCTGTGCCGATACCGAAGAGCTGGATGAAGCTGATCTTTGAGAGGCCGAAAGCGAAGAAGGTTACGGCCAGTAGGGCGGCGGCGGTGCTCACGATGCGCCCGGTGCGAGCCAGGCCCCCGATGACCGCTTCGGTGTTGGCCGTCCCCTGCTCATGCAGTTCCTTGATCCTGCTGAGGAGGAACACCTCGTAGTCCATGGAGAGGCCGAAGGCAATGACGAACAGCAGCGGGGGAATGGTCGTCGAGGTGGCGGTGGGGGTGAAGCCGAGTAGCCCTGTGAGATGTCCACCCTGGAAGATCCACACCATGAAACCGATGACGGCGAAGAGGGCGAGGGCGTTGAGGATGAGGGCCTTGAGCGGGATGAGCACGCTGCCGGTGAAGAGGAAAAGCACGATGAACGTGGCCAGGACGATGATCGCCCCGGCGAGGGGCAGGCTGGAGCCGATGGAATGTTTCTGGTCTACGAGGTCGGCTGCGGGGCCACCGACCCGGACGGTCTGCCCGGCCGGTGCCGGCACGGCCCGGACCTGGTGGACCAAGGTCTGCGCGGCGCCGCTGGTGGAGGGTAGGTGGTTGCGTATGGACCAGTAGGTGACGCGGCCGCTGACATACGAGGACGTCGGCGGCCCGACTTGGTGGCTGCCGGCGAAGGTGCCCGTTGGCCCCTCTACGTTGCTGACACCGGGCAGGGCCGAGAGCTCCTGGGCGTAGGTGGCCTCTTCGGAGCCGTTGGCTGTGCCGGTGGCCACGACGTCGAGCGTCGATGCGGCGTCGGCAGCGAACCGGTTTCGGAGAGCGTCGCCCACCTGGTGTGCCGACGCGGTTGCGGGCAGGACCCGATCGTCGGCGGTGGCGAAGTGCACGTGGAGGAACGGTGAGCCGACCACGACCAGCACGGCAACGACGGGCAGGGCGACTCGTAACGGCCGGGCGGTCACTGCTGTGGCGAGTCTTCGCCACATCGGGGATTCGGCGGTGGCGGTGGCGGGGGCACGGCGGCTGGCGACTCGGGTGCCGAAGGCGGCGAGCAGGGCGGGCATCAGCAAGAGCGCTCCGAGGACAGCGAAGGCGACGACTGCGATTCCGGCGTAGGCGAAGGACCGAAGGAAGTAGAGCGGGAAGACCAGTAGAGCGGTCAGCGACACGGCCACGGTCAACGCCGAGAACACGATGGTTCGCCCTGCGGTTGCCACTGCGCGTTCGATGGCGTGGTAGGGCTCGGCGCCGCGGGCCAGTTCCTCGCGATATCGGTTGATCAGGAGTAGGGAGTAGTCGACGGATAGTCCGAGGCCCAAAGCGATGGTCAGGTCGATGGCGTAGGTGCTGACGGAGGTGAAGAGGGTCAGCACGTGCAACTCGGCGAAGGTGCCCATGATGGCCAGGACGGCGACGGCCAGAGGGAGGAGGGCGGCGGCCAGGCTGGCGAACACGAGGTACAGCAATATGATGGTGATCGGCACCGCCACCACGGACACGAGGAGCAGGTCTTTTCCGATCTGGGTGCCGATCTGTGTCCCCGCGGCCGCCGATCCCCCGGCTTGGACGGAGGCGACAGTGCCCCCCAAGGCCGCCAGATTGGGGACGAGCGCGGTTGTGCGGTCGTCGGCCTGTTTGGCACTGCCTTGGACGTGGGCGAGGACCAGCGCTGAGCGCCCGTCGATGCTGCGCAGAGCCGACGTGGGACTCTGCCAATAGGACGTGACATGGCTGATCTGCGGGTCGTTGAGCAGTCTGGTGGTTATGGTCCGGCCCACCGCGGCCACCGCCGGTGCGTCCACTGACGCTTGACGGCCGGTGACCAGGATGACCAGTTGCTGTTCGCCGCCGAAGTGCGAGGACAGCAACGATTCGGCCTGCGATGACGGCGCGTTGGGGTCGGTCTGACCGCCGTCCTGGAGGCTCGCGAAGGCGCCGATACCGATGACGGTGACTATGAGGAACAGTACGCCGACGGTGGCCAAGACCAAGCGGTGCCGGCGAGCGGCGAACGATCCGACTGACAGGAACACGGGGGATGACTCCTTTGATAGGAAGCACGGCGTGACGGCGGCCAGCGGGTACACCCGACCAGGACCCGCCGCGCCAGATGCACGGTTTGGTTGTGACTGGAAGCCGGGTTGGTCACGGGCTTGCGCCCGCCACCGATTGACCGATTAGACGCTCGCCGCCCGTTTTGCTCCCGTTCGGCACAGGCTGAGCAAGCGACGGACGCGGCCTGCTGCCATATCCAAAAGCCCGTGACTACAAGCTGGCGGTGGGCGGACCGGCGGGTTCGGGTGACGATGAGCATCAGCGGGCGAGGGGGAGTCGGCGACTCATTATCGTATGAGTCTCTCGGGAGGCCTGAGCCGTGGCAAGTGATCAAAAACTTGACGGTGCTCAAAATGTCCGGCATGCTCGGCCGATGGCGAGTCGGCGTGATCGTCGCAGACAGGAGACGATTGACGATGTCAAGGCCACGGGACGCAGCCAGCTCGCCGAGGGGGGGCCGGCGAGGATCTCTATGCGTGGCATCGCCCAGCACCTGGACATCACGGCGTCCGCCGTGTATTACTACTTTCCGAGCCGGCAGGCCCTGCTCGATGCCCTGATCGTCGACGGCTTCGCCTCCCTTGCCGAGGCCCTGCGAACCGCCTACGAGGGGGTCCGTTCGTATCCGCCGGGTGACCAGTGGCTCGCCGTGTGTCGAGCCCACCGGGGCTGGGCCCTTGGTCGCCCGTCGGAGTACCAGCTGCTCTACGGTCACAACGGCGGTGGGGCTGTCAAGCGAGGACACCCGCAGATCCATCAAGCCGTCGTCGACGTCCTCTTCTCGATCATGCGGGGGGCTGTCGCCGCCGATGAGATCGACACCGAGCGCATCGAGGTAGCCACACCGGCGTCCCTGCGCGAACAGCTCGCCGCTTGGCGCGACGGGGACGACAGGCTCGGAGACCTTCCCGACGGCGCCCTCGCGGCGTGCATGATCACCTATGCCCAGCTGCACGGTGCCATCACCCTCGAACTGCTCGCCCACGTTCCGCCGCCGGTCGCCGATCGCCGCGCACTCTTTGACCTGCAGATGGTGCATGCGTACGCCGCGCTGTGTCGGCAGCCCTTCACCTGACGAAGGTCGGCGAAACGCCGCCGGAGGGCCTCTGACGGGCCGGCCCTATGACTTGGGGTGCCAGGGAGGAACGTGGCACCAACCGACAAGTAGCCACTCCTGCCGCGCACCAGCGCAGCGCCAGTTCTTCACGAGAGTCGGGTGGCACCTATCAGGGCTGCCTCGGGGCGATTCCTGGCCCAGCTTGACCAAGAGCGGCTGAACCAGCGACTCGGCACTCCCACGGTGATCGTTCACCGGGCCGACCTGGAGCGCCTGCTGCTCGAGGCCGCGGAGACGCTCGAGGGCGTCGATGAACGCTTGTCGCCATGGCCAGCTGTCGGCGAGGTGCAAGGTGGTGCGTCGGGCGGAGCGGGTGAGGTGGCCGGGGATGGCGAAGTACCGGCGGCGACGGGTGGGGGTGGTGATCACCGAGGTGGAGATGGCGCCCAGGCGGCCGGTCCAGCGGGCCAGGTTGTGAGCGATGGCCCCGATAGCGAGCCAGGCGGCGTTCACCCCGAACAGTCCCAACGGCATGTGCGCCCAGCCGGCGCCTTCTTTGAGGCCGCGGATGACGAGCTCGATGTGGGCGTGGCGGCGGTGGTCGGCTTCGAGGTAGATGGTTTCGCCGGGCCGGTTCGTAGGGATCGGGTCGGGGCGCGGTGTCGTCCTTTCGGACGGTCCGTTTCCCCGACCCGCACCTCCGAACCGGACATGCGTGTTCCCACGCAACCCATAGGAGAATCCGAGAAAGTCCTCCTCGTATACGGCGTTCAACACCTCCACCACCGCCCGCTGGAGGATCTTGTCCTCCAGCG
>JALYVP010000246.1 GCA_030853185.1 Actinomycetota bacterium
TCAGTCCAAGAAGGAGCGGAACCACAAGGCGCGGATGGTGGCCGCCGGGCCGATCCTGGCGCCGACCGACGTCTCCGACCACGGGGAGAGCGTCGCCCTCGAGGACCTGGTGTCCCGCCTCACCCCCCAGCGCCGCAGCGTCTTCTACCTGACCCAGATCCTCGGGCTGTCCTACCAGGAGGCCGCCGAGGTGTGCGACTGCCCGGTGGGGACCATCCGGTCCCGGCTGGCCCGGGCCCGGGGTGAGCTGATCGGCGAGGTGGCGGCCGGGCGCAGCCAGACCGGGCCCTCGTAGCCTCAGATGGTGACGAAGGTCAAGCCCCGGGCCTTGAGGGCCGGGAGCACGGTCCTCAGGGCGGTGACGGTCTCCGAGCGGTTGCCGCCCCCGTCGTGGCACAGAAGGATCTCGCCCGGCTGGGCCCGCATCAGCTTGGCGGTGATGGCCGCCACCCCCGGCCGGGCCCAGTCCCTGGGGTCGACGTCCCAGTCGATGGGCATCATGCCCAGCTCGGCGACCACGGCGTAGACCGAAGGCGACCAGTCTCCGCCCGGGGAGCGGAAGGTGCTGGTGGCGAACCCGGTGGCGTCGTAGATGGCCTCCAGGCCACCCACGATCTCACTCTGCACCCTGGCCGCGGGCAGGGTGGCGAACGGCTCCGGGTGGTTCATCGAGTGATTGGTCAGGCTGTGGCCCTGGGCCAGGATCTGGCCCAGCAGAGCCGGGTAGCGGACCGCCTGGCGGCCGATCACCGAGAACGTGGCCGCCACCTGGTACTGGGCCAGCACGGCCAGGACCTCGGGGGTGTAGCGAGGGTCGGGGCCGTCGTCGATGGTCAGGGCCACGGCGGTGGGCGGCGACCCGGGGGCCAGGTCCTGGAGCCGGAAGACGGGTCTGGTCTGTACCGGTACGGCCAGGGTGGGCACCTTGGTGAGGGAGGCGCCGGGATCGGTGATGGGCGGCACGGGCGGGGAGGGTCTCGCCTGGCTGCGAGGTCCGGGCCCGGCGAGCGGTGCGGCGACGTGGCGCCCGGAGCCGCCGCACGCGCTGGCCACCACGCCGAGGCCGGCGGCGAGGATCCCGCGCCGGGTGACCTTGGCCAACGCTGCCTTTCGTTGCTCGTCTTGCATCCAGGCCTTCGCCTCACCGTCCGTTACGAGGTCTTCGCGTATCCTTGTGGGGCAGATGGGCGAACAGCAAACCACCAGAGGGTTTCCGCCACCATGACCACTCTAAGCCGCCTGGGTGACTTGCCTTGGGTCGGCTTCTTCTGCCTAGGTTGACAGCCGCGGACTTGTCACCCGTTTCCGCCTCTCGGAATCTGGAGCCTGGATGAACCAGCCAAAGCGACCGGCGGCCCCGTCCGGCAAGCCCAACTCCCCAGGGGGCAACGGCGCAGCGGCGCCCAAGGGCCAGGTCCCGCCCCGCGGCGGCAAGGGCAGGCCCAAGTCGCCCGGGGCGCGCCCCAAGCCGTCCGCCTCCAGGCCCCGGCCCAGCACCGAGGAGTCGGCCACAGGGGTCAGCGCCAGCCCGGGAGGTGGCGGCGGAAAGGGCTCGAGCTCCTCGGGCGGCGGTCAGGGAGCGGTCTGGGAACGGCGGCGCCAGCAGCGCCAACGCCGCAACCTGGCCACTCTGGCGTCGGTCGTGGTGGTGGCCGTGGTCGTCGCCCTGGTCGTGATCAAGGTCGTCTCCGGCAACGGCTCGTCCAAGTCCACGCTGGCGCCGGCCGCGGCTGTCAACGAGGCCACCACGGTGCCGGTGTCGGCTCTGGTGGCGGCGGCCGGCAGTGCCGGCTCCGGAGCCATCAGTCCACCGATCAGCTACCAGGGGCCGCCGGTGCCCCCCGGCGCCAAGCCGTCGATCCTCTATGTCGGCGCTGAGTACTGCCCCTACTGCGCCGCCGAGCGGTGGCCGATGGTGATGGCCCTGTCGCAGTTCGGGTCGTTCTCCGGGCTGGGCGCCACCACCTCGTCGAGCTCGGACGCCAACCCGAACACCCCGACGTTCTCGTTCCACGGAGCCAGCTACACCAGCCCGTTCCTCGCCTTCACCGGCGTCGAACAGCAGAACCGGACCGGGGGCACCCTCGACAAGCTGACGCCGGCCCAGACGGCGCTGGTCAAGATGTACGACGCCGCTCCCTACGTCAGCGCCCAGTCGGCCGGCACCATCCCGTTCGTGATGTTCGGCAGCAAGTTCCTCATCTCCGGCGCCTCGTACGACTCCTCTGCCCTGGCCAACCTGAGCATGACGCGGGCGGCGCAGATCCTGAGCGGCAGCGCCGACGCCTCGGCCGCCGGCACGTCCAAGCTGGCGGCCGTGTCCATCAACGCCAAGGCGGCCGCCGCCCACATCGTCGGTGCCATCTGTGCGCTGACCAACAACCAGCCGGCCAAGGTGTGCTCGGCGGTGCCGGACAACCTCAAGACCGGCGGGGGCGGATCCAGCGGCAAGGCCAGCAAGTGAGATGACCGCGGCGACGGTGGATGAGGCCGGGACCGACGAGGCCCTCCGGGCGCCGTGGCCGGCGCTGGCGACCTTCGTGCTGTGCGTCGCCGGGGCCGCCATCTCCGGCTATCTCACCTACGTGCACTTCAACAACCCGACCGGGTTGGCCTGCCCCGCCACCGGGATCATCGACTGCGCCAAGGTGGTCACCAGCTCCTATTCGGTGATCGCCGGGGTGCCGGTGCCCGTGGCCGGGCTGGCGTTCTTCGTGGGCATGGCCGCCCTGTGCTCTCCGTGGGCCTGGCGCTCGCCCCGACCGGCGCTGCGCTGGGTCCGGGTGGTGGGGGCGGTCACCGGGGTAGCGATGATCGCCTGGCTCATCTACGCCGAGCTGTTCCGCCTCGATGCCCTGTGCCTGTGGTGCACGTCGGTGCACGTGATCACCGTGCTGCTGTTCATCACCATCGCCTTCACCACCGCGTCGGTGACCGCGGGCGGTCCGCGTCAGCGGGGCGGGTACAGGGAGTAGTCGGGAAAGTTCCCGAACAACCGCTCGCCCGGCCCCTCCGGTCCGAGCGTGACGGCGGCGACCAGAAGGTCGCCGCCCACGAAGGCGCCCTTCCAGGAGCCGCCGAGGCCACCGAAGACCTCGTCGCGATCACCTCGCGAGCGGGGCTTGTTGATCCCCACCTTGAACGACTGCAGCTGCTCGGCCACCCGGTGGGCGAAGTCGAGGTCGTCGGTGGCCACGCTGCCCACCAGGGATCCGTTGGAGGCGTTCATGGCCGCCAGGAGCTCGGCCTCGGTGTCGACCACCACGACCGAGTCGAGGGGGCCGAACGGCTCGGCGTGGTGCAGCGACCACGCCGCCGGCGGGTTCAGGATGCAGGCGGGGGCGACGTACGCGGAGGTGTCCTGGGCGTCGAGGAACGACCCGTCGCCCGGCGATCCCCGGAACAGCGGGATCCCGCCGCCTCCGACGCCCTCGTCGAAGGCGGCGGCCAGCTCGGCGGCCTTGGTGGCGTGGATCACGGGGCCGAAGTCCAGGTCGGGGTAGGGCCCGTCGGGGCCCTCCACGGCCAGGGGGTGCCCGAAGCGGACGCTGTGGAGGACAGGGAGGTAGTTCTCCAAGAAGGTGGGGACCAGGCGGCGTTGCACCACGTAACGGGGATAGGCGGTACAGCGTTGCTTGGCGTACTCGAAGCCCTTGCGCAGGTGCTGGGCCAGCTGGTGCCACTGGGAGAAGTCCCAGATCCCCCAGGTGTTGAGACCTTCCTGCTCGAGCATGTGACGCCGGCCGGTGTCGGCCAGGGACACCGCCGCCCGGCGCCCGTTGGCCCGCCCGCCGACGAAGGCCAGGGCGCCGATGCCGTCCGAGCGGATGAGGGCGTCACCCAGTTGGCTGCCGATGCCCGACAGGAGCGTGACCGGCAGGCCCGCCCGGCGCATCAGGACATGGGCCAGGGTCAGGCAGTGGAAGCCACCCTGGCTGGGGGTCTTGGCCACCACCGCGTTGCCGGCCAGGGCCTGGACCGCCTCGGCGTGGACCTGGACGCTCATCGGGTAGTTCCAGCTGGCGATGTTGGACACCGGACCGGGCAGGGGGCCGCGACGGTTCTCCCCCGATCCCAACTGGCGCTCGATCTCACCCACGTACCAGCGCACACCGTCGAGGCAGCGGTCCACGTCCGCGCATGCCAGCCGCCACGGTTTGCCGATCTCCCACACCAGGAGCAGGGCCAGCAGGTCCCGATGCTCGGTCATGGCGTCGACAGCCGCGGTGACCCGGGCCTTGCGTTCGTCGAGGTCCACCCGGCCCCACTCCTCATGCTCCCGGCAGGCGTCGGCCACGGCGGCGACGGCCACGTCGTGGGAGATGCGCGGAGGCCCGGCGATCGGAGTGCCGTCGACCGGGGTCACATGGTCGCCCGGGGTTCCGACGCGCTGCCACTCGCCGCCGATCAGGTTTCGCAACCGGTCGGAGTCGAACGCCTCGGGGGCGACGGAGACACAGCGGGCATAGGTCTCCCACCAGCTGGTACCCGGTTTCAGACGAAGACCCATGGCTCGCCCTCCTTCATGCGGTGGCAGCCCGGACGGTAGCATCACCGGATGAGCCTCCCGGGGAGCGAGGACGGCCTTTCGGGTGACCGCCTCTCGGTCATCGAGACGGCCGAGCTTCGCAACGTCCTCGGCCATTTCGCCACGGGTGTCGTCGTGGTCACCGGTGCGGGCAGGAGGGGTCCGGCCGGCTTGACCTGCCAGTCGTTCTTCTCCCTGTCCCTCGACCCGCCGCTGGTGGCGGTGGCGCCGTCACGGCGGTCCCGGAGCTGGCCGGCCATCCGGCCGACGGGGGCGTTCTGCATCAACGTCCTGGCCTCCACCCAGGAATCGCTGGGCCGGGCGTTCGCCACCTCCGGAGGGGACAAGTTCGCCGGGGTCGGGTGGTCGCCGGCCACCACCGGCTCCCCCCGCCTCCACGACGTGCTGGCCTGGATCGACTGCCGCCTGGTCGACGCCCACGACGGAGGCGACCACCACCTCATCGTGGGCCGGATCGTGGACATGGGAACCAGCGCCGGTGAGCCGCTGGTGTTCTACCGGGGGGGATTCGGGACCTTCAGGGCCTGAGCGCTTACCATGGGCTCCGAAGACGGCGCCGACGGCGCCCGGGAGACGTGCATGCCCCCACCGGCCGAGGAATCCACCGAAGCACCAGGTTGGTACCCGGACCCCTACGAGCAGGCCGTGGAGCGCCGCTGGACTGGCGCTGCGTGGGGTCCTGAGACCCGCCCCCGAGCCCCCCGCTCGGCGCTTTCCGCCCCTGCCGCCGAGGGGGCCCGACCGGTCGCG
>JALYVP010000247.1 GCA_030853185.1 Actinomycetota bacterium
GTGCCGGGGTACGGCGCGGTGGCGGCGAGCGCCGACTGGGCGGCGGAGGCCAGATCGCCGGCGGTGGCGTAGCGGGCCGAGGGGTCTTTGGCGGTGGCTCGGGCGATCACGCGGTCCACGGCAGGGGGCACCCCAGGTACTCCGGGGTGGACCGCCGGGATGGCCTCATTGACAGCGGCGTACAGCTTGGCTGCGGTGTCGTCCCTCGGGTAGGGCACGGCGCCGGCCAGAGTGGAGTAGAGGAGGGCCCCCAGGGCGTAGGTGTCGGTGCGGGCGTCCACCGGTCCGCCGTAGACCTGTTCGGGGGCGACGTAGTCCACGCTGCCCACCCAGCCGGCGCTGCCCGTCAGCTCGGGGTCGGCGCCCAGGCGCTTGACCAGGCCGAAGTCGCTCAGGTAGGCGTGCTCGACGCCGCCCCGGACCTCGGTGAGGACATTGGCGGGCTTGATGTCGCGATGCACCAGGCCGGCGGTGTGGGCGGCGTCGAGGGCGGAAGCCACCTGCGTGACCAGGTCCAGGGCTCGGGCTGGCGCCAAGGGCCCAACGTCGTTGAGCAGCCGACGCAGGTCGGGCCCACCGACGAGGCGCATGGAGACGAACAGCCGCCCCTCGTCGTCCTCGCCGGCCTCGTAGACGGTCACCACGTTGGGATGGTCAAGCGATGCCGCCAGGGTCGATTCGCGCCGGAACCGTTCCCGGAATGCGGGGTCGGCGGCGAAGTGGGGAACGATCACCTTGAGCGCCACGGTGCGTCCCAGGGCCAGTTGGGTTGCCCGGTACACCGTGCCCATCCCGCCCCGTCCGGCCACCGCCTCGATGCGGTACCCGCCCAGCCGATCCCCTGGGCGGAGCTCACCTGCGGGTACCTCCGGCTGGGCGGGCGCCGGCCACCCGTCCCCGACACCGCCGCTGAAGTCGTCACCCGTTGTCATTGTCCTCGAGTCTCGCAGCCCGCCCCTCCTCTGCGGAACCCACCCTGGGGTGAAGAAATCGACACCGGCCCCCTAGCCTGTCGCCACGGTGACCGACTTCGATGCATCCGCCGTCTCCCCGGCCGACCTGGTAGCCCGGGCCGAGGCCGAAGACACGGGGATGCCCTTCGTCGTCTATCTCGACGCTGCCCGCCAACAGCACGTGGTCGTCCTGCCCGTCCGGGGCGGCGGTGTCACCATCGGCCGGCGGGACGACAACGACATCGCCCTGGTGTGGGACCCCAACGTGTCACGAGTCCACGCCCAACTCGAACCGGTGGGCGGGGAGTGGGTGATCGTCGATGACGGCTTGTCCCGCCACGGCTCGGCGGTCAACGGCCGGAGGCTGGCCCGACGGCAGCGCTTGCAGGACCGGGACGTCGTCACCGTCGGCATGACCGACCTCCTCTACCGCAGCCCACCCGACCCGGCTGGCTCCACGGCCGCCGGGCGCCTCGAGCAGCCTCCTCCGCACCTGACCGACACCCAGCGTCGAGTCCTGGTCGCCCTGTGCCGGCCCTGCCTGGAGCCCGACGTGCTGGCGCCGCCCGCCACCAACCGCCAGATCGCCGACGAGGTCTTCTTGAGCGTCGATGCCGTCAAGGCCCACCTTCGAGGCCTGTTCGCCAAGTTCGAGGTGGGTGACCTGGCCCACAATGAGAAGCGGATCAAGTTGGTGGGCGAGGCCATTCGCCACCGAGCGGTCACCCACTCGAGCCCCTGAGCGGCTGTCAGACACTGACCTCACCGGGGGCCGCACCGGGGGCCGCCCCGGCGCGCCACCGCCGGGGCCCGAAGAGTCCCGGCGGTGAGCGGTGAGGGGTCGCGTGCGGGCGGCTCAGGCGTTGAGCTTGGCCATCTCCGCCTGGACCAGTGCCTCGTGGGCGTCGATGTCCTCCTTGGCCTTCTTCGGGCTCCAACGACCGCGCATCAGCGGGACGGTGAGGAGGAACACGATGACCCCGCCGAAGCAGACCCAGAAGTAGTTCTGCCACTGCCCGGGGGCGTCCTTGGCCGCCTTCTGCACGGCCGGGGCGTTCTTCTGCAGGTACTGGAAGTCCGGCTGGCCGGCCGCCTTCTGCAGGGCGGTCAGCTGGGAGGCGAAGGGAACCAGGGTCTGCAGCTGAGGGGCAACGGCGATGACGCCGGTGATGGCCGCCTGGTTGGTGGCGATCGACTGCAGGATGGCCACACCCTGGGCCCCGCCTCCGCCGGCCGCCACCGCCTGGGCCTGGAGGGCGGGGGAGGTCGGGTTGGTCGCCAGCTGGGTGAACAGGCCGGGGTGCGCCTGGATGACGGCCAGCTCAGGGGCGAACTTCTGGGCGTCGGTGAGCTGCGTCGTGTACTTCTGAGCCGTGGCCACCACATCCGGGTGAGCGGAGGCGAAGGCCACCTGGGGGGCGTACTTGGCTGCCGCCGCTTGTACCGCCGGCCCCTGGTTGACCAGAGCGTTGGTGCTGGTCACCACGTGCGGGAGGATGATGTAGGCGACGAAGATGATGACCCGGATGATCCATCCCCACACGGCCAGACCGGTAGCGGTGAGGGCCGGGTTGTGGGATTCGACCGTCTCGGTGAAGCTGGCCATCCACGGGGTGTAGGCGATGCCGAGGAAGCAGGCCAGGATGGCCAGCACCGCGGCCATGTGGTAGTAGCTGGTGTGCGGGTGGGTGGCGAGGGAAAGGAAGACCACGATCATCACCGCTGCCCCGACGCCGCCGATGATCATGAACGGCTTGCGGACCCGGATCTTGTCCGAGGCCAGCCCGATCACGATGAGGAAGATCAGATTGAACCCCCAGTTCCAGTTGCCCAAACCGTTGGCCTGGGACAGCGAGAACCCGAACGTCGTCACGAAGTAGGTGGTGAAGAAGGCGACGGCGGTGTAGTAGATCAGCAGGAACACGGCGATCCCGACGGCGGACGCCAGGATGTCGCCGTGGAGCATCTGGCGGAACGGGTTTTTCAGGGCGTCCTCGATGTTGAGGCCCTTGGCCCGAGCCTCGATGAGCGCACGGTCACGCATGGACACCATGAGCTGGTCGCGAAGGCCGGGGGACAGCTCCCGCATGAACAGGAAGGCGAGGACGAACATGGCCAGGCCGACGACGCCGGCGATCCGGTACTCGGTGGGCCACGTGGTGGTGGTGGTGATGGTGTTGGTGCCGACCACGGAGACGATCAGGCTGCCGAGCACGGGGCCCATCGTCCAGAAGCCCATGGCCGTCGCTCGCCCCAGCTGGGGGGAGAAGTCGCGGATCAGGGCGGGGGTGGCCACCAGGCAGATGCCCTCGACCAGACCGACCACGCAGGTGGCGACGCCGAAGGTCCACTTGGAGTTGGCGGCCGGGATGACGATGGCGATCATGAGCCCGGTGACGAGCAGGCCGATGACGACCAGGTTGGTGCGGCCCAGGCGGTCGGTGATGCCGGCCAGCAGGGAGCCGAAGGCGCCGATCAGGTTGGCGACGGCCAACAGCGTCACGTAATAGGTGAAGCTCATGTGCAGGGTGGCGAGCTGCAGGGTGGCGACTGAGGCCGAGCAGTACAGCTCGTAGTAGAGGACCGCGGTCGCGGCCACGGTGAGGGCCAGATAGAAGATCCGGGGCCCGGTGTCCGGGTAGGAGTCGAGCTGGCGATGGACGAGACCGTCGAAGAAGCCTCGGCCGGATCGCCCGGCGACAGCGCCGGTGGTGGTCGTGGTCATGAAGTGGTGATCCCCCCTGATTGCACACGATGCGCCCGACTGAGATCGTCGGATCAGTCGTCACCATAACCCCGGACGAAGCGCGTCTACAGAATCTGCAGACGCATTTTCTGCCGCTCCGCGAGCCGACTTGTCCGATTTTCGCATCTTGCACAGCGTCACGGTTGCGAGGCCCACAGGCCTCGTCGCTCGAGCACGGTGCGCAGCAGAGTGGGACGATCGGTCATGATGCCGTCGACGCCGAGGTCGATCACCCGCTCCATCACCGCCGCGTCGTTGAGGGTCCACACGTGCACGGCCAGACCGGCGCGGTGGGCGGTGGCGACAAAGCGCGGATCGACGATCGAGATCCGACCGTGCGCCATCGGGACCTGGGCGGCGCCGGCGCCGGACCGCAAGGCTCCCCATGGAAACACTCCAGCCGGGCTCACCTTCCGGGCGAAGCCGGCGGCGCGCAGGGCGGCGATGGCCACCGGGCCCATGGCCGTGCACAGCTCGGGTCCGAGAGCCCGGCGGACCCGCAGGAGGCGGCAGTCCGAGAACGACGTGATGCAGACCCGGTCGATGGCCCTGGCCCTGCGGATCACCTCGACCAGGGGATCGACAACGGCGTCGTGCTTGGCGTCGATGTTCCAACGGACTGCCGGCCACGCCGCCAGCACCTCGTCGAGGCGGGGGACGGCTTGGTCACCGGCGATGCGGGCCCGGGCCACCTCGGCCCATGGCAGGTCGACGAGGGCGCCGGAGCGGTCGGTCGTGCGGTCGAGGGTGGGGTCGTGGCTGACGGCCACCACCCCGTCGGCCGTGGTGTGCACATCCGTCTCGACGTAGCGGTAGTGGAGGTCGTCCACCGCATGGCAAAAGGCGACCCACGTGTTCTCCGGGTTCTCCTTTGCCCCTCCCCGATGCGCCAGGGCGACCGGGCTCGGGGACTCCAGGAACCGGAACCGGGGAGCCAGCTTCAGCCCGGTTCGGACTCGTGCCCGGGGCTGGCGGCCAGGCCCCGGTAGGCGTCGAGCGGCTTCTCCTCGCCCCGCACGACCTTGTAGATCTCCTCGCAGATGGGCAGGTCGACGCCGTAACGCTCGGCCAGCTCGAGGGTGACCCCTGCTGTCCCGACGCCCTCGGCGACCATGTGCATCTCGTTGAGGATCTCGTCGAGGGTCCGGCCCTTGCCGAGCTCCTCGCCCACCGTGCGGTTGCGGCTATGGGGGCTGATGCACGTGGCCATGAGGTCGCCCATGCCGGCCAGGCCGGCCAGGGTGCGGGCCTCGGCGCCCATGGCCACGCCCAGGCGGGTCAGCTCGGCCAGGCCGCGAGTGATGACGGCGGCGCGGGTGTTGTCGCCCACCTCGAGACCCTGGGCGATGCCGGCGGCGATGGCGATGACGTTCTTCAGGGCACCGCCGATCTCACAGCCGACGACATCGTGATTCATGTACACCCGGAACAACGCTCGCTGGAGTACCTGCTGCAGGGCGGCGGCGACCCCGAGGTCTTCGGTGGCGATGACGCTCGCGGCCGCCTGGCCGGCCATGATCTCGCGGGCCACGTTGGGTCCGCTCAGGGCGGCGGCGGGATGACCGGGGAGCAGTTCCTCGATGATCTGGGT
>JALYVP010000248.1 GCA_030853185.1 Actinomycetota bacterium
GATCCGGTCCACCCCGAAGCCGGCCGGGGGGACCGTCGCTGGATCGTGGCTGCCGACCACGACCTGGAAATGTCCGGTCAGGGCGACACCGTTGATGGTGCCCTGATAGCGCACGGTGGTCGCACCGGTGGGGAACACCGAGCCTGGCTCGTGGCTCACCCGGTAGCTCCAGAAGTGGGCGTTGCTCCCCTCCCTCGTCCCCGGGGCGAACACGGCCACGGGGAAGCCGACCACGGCTCCCTGGTCGGGCAGATCGCCCGGTGCGACAAGGGCTCGCCTCGCCGCTTTTGCCATCCGCTTGGTGGTGATCAGGTGCTCGATCTGTTCGGGGTCCACGTGCACGGCGTTGCCTCCCTGTTGGTGTGATGAGGGAGACGGGCGAGAGGCGCCAACCTTACGGAGGAGTCTTGGGGAATGTCCTCGCCGGGGGAGCCGGCCGCTCTCGGCAAGGTGACCGGCGTGACCTTCACGGCCGTGCCGAGGGCGACCGTTCCGGCCAGACGGGCGCATCGACGAGCCCGGTTCCTGCTCGCCGGTGTCGCTGCCGGGCCCGTTCTCGCACTGATGGCGCTGGCCGTTGCCGCCGGTGGGCGGACCGGCCCGGCGGTCACCGCCGGCGTGGGCCATGACCGGGCGTTCGCCGAGCTGGCCGCCCAGGACTATCTGGCGGCCAGACCGACGGCGCTGCCCTACGCCCAGGGTCTGGATCCCAGCCTGGGGCGCGACAGCTCCGTGCCGTCGTCGGCGGTGATGGCGTCGGGGACGCCGGGGTCGGTAACGGTGGCACCGATCGCGGTCCGGTCCCTGGCCTGGCGGTCGGCGGACGAGGGCCGGGTGGGTGCGAGACCCTATGAGGTCGACACGTTCGTGGTCGCCACCGCCGACGCTCTGTGGCACCTGTCGGTGGAGATCATAGACTCGGCGTCGGGCCCAGTCATCGGCGCCGACCCCTCGCTCACGCCGGACCCGACCGCGCCGGCGGACGTGGCCGCGGCCATCACCTACGGCCCGGCGGGAGGATCGGGCCAGTCCGACCTGGGACCGGGCGCCACCCGGCAGGTGCAAGCCTGGGCCCAGGCTTACGCCGACGGGGACGGAGCCACCCTCTACCGCCTCACCGGTGACACCAGGTCGGACACCTACCCGTCGCTGCAGGGATGGGTCTTCGACCGGGTCACCCTCGGCGCATCGGCCGTCAAGTCCGGTGTGGCGCTGGCCCAGGTCCAGGTCGTCATGCACCAGGTGAACGATCCTTCGCAGAGCGTCACCTGCGCCTACGACCTGCTGCTCGGCCACCTCGGCCAGTCGCTGCCGTTCGTGCAGGCGTGGGGCCCGGCAGGCAGCGGGCCGACCCTCGTCGCCTACCGCAACGCCCTGCCTGTCACCTCGTCGCCCGTACCGTCGGCACCGGCCACCCCGGTCGGCCAACCCTGAGGAGCTCCCGTGGGCATGCTGGGCGATCTCGTCCATAGGAACCGGTCCCGGGCGGGGACCACCGACCCGGTGACCGGCATGATGTGGACCACCCCGGGTTCGTGGCGCACCGACGACGGGGTCTACGAGGCCGACGGGCACGTGTGGCTGTACTGGCGCCTCGATCTGTCCCCGTTGCACTTCGAGGACGACAGCCGCCGCTACGAGGTGGCCGAGCCGCTGGCACGCATCCTCGGCGAGATTGGCGACACGGCACGAACCAGCCCGTTCGGCGACGTCGCCCAGTTCGCCCAATCCCGCCCCGTCCATCTCCTCGCCGTCGTGTGGGAGGACGCACCGGATCTGCCGGGAGCATCCTCGGCGGCCCATGTCGCCTACCTGCGCGAGGCGTTCGGTTCGATGCTGGTACCTCACAAGGGCCTCTACCTGGGGGTGGAGCTGTGGCCGGAGGTGGCCGACGCCGGAGCGGTCATGGCGAACCTGCGCAACATCGCCGTCGGCTGGCTCGGGGAGCACATTCCCAACCTCGCCCCCTACCAGAAGGACAAGGCGCTGATGGACTCGGTCTTCGGGCGCTGGGGGGCCAGCCGTCTCACCCGGGCGGACAACGAACGGATCGAGTCCTGGTACAACGACGCCAAAGGACCGGACGTCACGGTGGTGGCGGACCAGCACCGGTTGCTCATCGACCGCCACGACGTGCTCGAGTTCGCCGCCCTCGTCGACTTCGAGCGCTTCCGGCTGAACGATCCCGGCGACACGTGGCTGGCGGCCGCCTTCGGCCATCAGGAGAAGGCGGTGGCCGTGTCGATCAGGGCGGAGATGCAACGCCCCGAGGTCGTCCGGTCCCGGGCCCGAAGCGTGCAGCGCAAGGTCCGCTCCCAGATCGAGGAACAGAGCAAGACCAGCGACCTGGAGCGGGCCGAGGACCACGACCTGGCGGGGCTGGCCAAACAGGTCGAGGATCACTTCGCTGCCGGTGGTGAGGCCATCCTGTCGAAGTGCTCGGTCATCCTGGCCCGCAGGGCCACCACCGCCGATCAGACCTACATCGACCTGTTGCGCAGCGCCTATGGCATCCGGGTCCGGCCTCTCGCCCACCGGCAGTTCCAGGCCCTTTCCGAGACCCTCCCCGGATCCACCGCTCGGGCCGCCCGCTTCGAACACGATCTGCTCATCCCGATGGTCGCCCACGCCGGGCTGTCGGCCTGGTCCGGCTTGGGCGACGACAACGGGATCCTCCTCGGCATGGTGCTGCCCGACCTGGTACCCACCATGCTCGACACCGAAGCGGCGTCCCGCCGGTCGAAACCGCCGGGGTTCGTCGTGGTCGGGGAACCGGGCGGTGGCAAGACCTTCGCCCTGCAATCCATCGCCTACCAGGCGGTCCTCGACGGCAAGCGGGTCATCATGATCAACCCGAAGACCGATGACGACCTGTCTCCAACCATCGATCTGCTCAGGAGCGAGGGGTTCGATGCGGAGTTGGTGTCCATGTCCGACCTGCAGTCCGGCAGCGGGGCCTTCGACCCGTGGCGGTACGCCAAGACGCCGGAGGCGGCGGCGGAGATGGCCGCCCAGCACATCACCAACGTCCTCAGCCTCGACCAGGATCGGTACGTCGCACTGAAGAGCGGCCTGGTCCGGGGCGCCCATGCCGGAGCCCGCTGCGTGGTCGACGCCCTCGAGGCCGGCGTCAACGACACGGAGATGATCGACCTGATCAAGGACATGGCCGAGGGGACACCGCTGTTCCGTCTGGGCATCGGCAACGAACCTGTCGATGCTCCGGCGTCCGCCGGCCGCGGGTTGACCCTCATCCAGTTCGACCAGCCGCTCGACCTGCCTGACCCGGCAACGGCCCGGTCGGACTACCTGCCTTCGGAACGAGCGGCGATCGCCGCCCTGCGCCTCATCTTCCGGGCCTCGACCGAGACCCTCCTACGCCCCCGGAGGGTCACCGAAGGCCCGGAGCAGCGGGGCGGGGTGCTGATCGTCGATGAGGCGTGGACGTTCATGGCGTCGAGGGAAGGTTTGGCCGCCCTCCACAAGATCGGGCGGGAAGGCCGCTCGCAGCAGGTCCTGCCCATCCTGGCCACCCAGCGGCTGGCTGACGTCACCTCCGCGGAGCTCCTCAGCTACCTGTCGCGTGTCCTGGTTTTGCAGATGAAGGACCCCAAGGAGGCCACCGCGGCGCTGACCTTGTGCGGTCTCGAACCCACACCGCAGCGCCTGGCGTGGCTGGCCCAGGCCGGGGTGGTGGAGCGGACGGCGACCAACCCGGGCCGTCCTCCCGTGGGCCTCATGAGCGACATCGACGGGCGCCACGCCGGGGTCGTGCTCGGACCGACCCCGGAACGGCACCGGGCCGCCTATTCGACGAGCTCCACCGACCGGGACCGGCGGCGGAGCGAGCCGTCCGAGGCCGCGCCGTGACCGCCCCCGCATCGGTGCTGCACCGGGCACCGGAAGCCTCGGTCAGGGTCATGGTGGTAGGCCTCCCTGGGCTGGCCGACGCGTTGGCCACCCAGCCCGGCCTGGTCGTCCGCGCCGCCGCCTCGGACACCCCGCTGCGCTCGGCCCTCAACGAGGTCGTCGGCGGCCACAACCCGTTCGCCACGGTCATCGTCGCCGCCCACGGTTCCGACCCGAGGATGGAGGACACCGCCCTGGCCCTGGTCCGGGGCGGCTATCGCCTGGTCGTGGTCAACGGCGTGGGCGGTGAGGGGGTGCTGTGCCACCCGGAGATCCCGTCGTTGACGGCCCCATTCATGCCCGACGATGTGATCGCCCTCATCGAGCGGCTGGCCGGCCCCCCTGCCGGCTCGCCTCTCGGGTCGCCGCCCGTCGTCCCCTTCGACCTGGAGTGGATGGTGCCCAGGCCTGACCCCCGCCCGGTTCCGGGTCCGCCGGCGCCGCCGCCCCCCACGCCCGAGCCTCCGGGACCCTGGGTGTCGGGTCCGGCTGTTCCGAACGGTGATTCAGCCCGGTGGCGTGCCTTTTCACCAACCAGTTCGACCATGAGTGACGGGAGGGCTGGGATTCGGCCCCAATTCCCGGGTCGGCCGAGGGTCCTGGTGTTCGCCTGCCCCAAGGGGGGTTCCGGCAAGACGTCGCTCAGCCTCACGTACGCCTCGTTCCTCGGGGCCGCCCTGCGACCGGCTCACCGGTCGGTGGTCTGGGTGGACGGCAACCTGCAACAGGCGGACGGGGCCCGCTACCTCGGTGCCGACGAGCGCACCTCGCGATCGATCGTGGACCTCGTTGGTCAACCCGAGATGGACGAACGCAGCGTCCTCGACGCGGTGACGCCACCGGAGGGAACCGGGCAGCCGATCTCCGCTCTGTTCGGTCCGACGTTCAAGAGCGACGCCGACCCCAGGGTGATCACCGCAGATCTCTACCGTCAGACGGTCGGGGTTCTTCGGCGTCACTTCGACTACGTCATCGTTGACACGCCGGTGGCTGAGCACTACGACCGGTTCTTCCGGGAGTTCGCCCTCCCCGAGGCCGACCAACTGATCGTCGTCGTTCCTCCACTGCTACCGGTGGTCAGGGGGGTGAGGGAGTGGCTCGACATGCAGAGCCAACCGGTCGCGGCCGGCGGCTCGGCCTTTCCTCCGGCCAACGTCCGCCTGGTGCTGAACATGGCCAGTGAACGCAGTGGCTGTCCGGTCGAGATGGTCCGGGACGCGTGGTTGACCCGGTGGTCGTGGGCCGGTGAGATCCCCTACGACCCGGCGTGGACAGCGGCCACCAACAATGGAACCCTGTTGTCCGAGCGTCCGGCGTTGGCTGGCCAGTTCGCAGAATTGGTCCGGTTGACGACCGGCGACATCATCGACGTCGGAGGTG
>JALYVP010000249.1 GCA_030853185.1 Actinomycetota bacterium
GACCACCATCGAAGGGCTGGGCGCCCCAGGGTTCCTGCATCCCGTCCAACAGGCGATGAGCGCCCACCACGGGCTGCAGTGCGGGTTCTGCACCCCAGGGATGGTCTTTGCCCTGATCGATCTGCTCGGGCGGGTAGCCCGCCCCGACGCCGGGCAGGTACGAGCGGCGCTGGCCGGGAACCTGTGCCGGTGCACCGGCTACAGCGGGGTCGTCGACGCAGCCCTGGCCGTCGGGGAGGCCGGGGCACCGTGATCGCCGGCGCCGGTGGCGACGTTACGGAGACGGTCGGGCGCGTGGTCGGGACCAGCGTCCGCCGCAGGGAGGATCCCCGGCTGCTGACCGGGCGCGGCCGCTACCTGGCCGACCACGACCAGGCCGGCCTGTGCCACATCGCCTTGCTGCGCTCGCCGGTCCCCCACGCCGACGTGCACGGCATTGACACGTCGGAGGCCGTCGCCCTACCCGGCGTGGTCACCGTGGTCACCGCCGCCGAGCTGGTGGCGGCGGGGGCCCACGACTTCGACCATCTCCTCGGCCCGCCGGCCCAGCCGTTGCGGTGGGGGGTCCTGGCCGACCACCGGGTCCGTTTCGTCGGTGAGCCGGTCGCCGCCGTCGTCGCCGTCAACCGGGCGGTGGCCGAGGATGCCGCCGAGCTGATCGTGGTGGACTACCACGAACTGCCACCCGTCATCGACGTCGAGGAGGCCCTCCAACCGAGCGCTCCTCTCCTGTACCCCGAGTGGCGGACCAACGAGTTCTTCTACCTCGATGACGCCACCGACGGCCTCGATGTGGCACTGGCCTCCGCCCCTCACCGCCTGGTCGAACGCTTGGAGAGCCACCGGGTCATGGGCCTGCCGCTCGAAGGGCACGGCGCCCAGGCCAGCTGGGATCCCGGCACGTCCCGGCTGACCGTCATGGCTTCCAACCAGCAGCCCCACCAGCTCCGCACCGTCATCGCCGAGATCTGCGGGCTGGACGAGACCTCGGTCCGGGTCGTGTCCCCCGACATCGGCGGCGGGTTCGGCAACAAGCAGCATTTCACCAGGGAGGAGTGCCTGGTGGGCCTGCTGGCCCGGATGACGGGCCGGACCGTACGCTGGTCCCAGGATCGCACCGAGGCACTCACCGCGTCGGTCCACGCCCGGGCTCAGGTCCATCGGGTCGAGGCAGGGTACGACGACACCGGCCGGGTCCTGGCCCTCAAGGTGGCCATCGTCGCCGACCTGGGTAACCCGGTGCTGTACTTCTCCGGCATCGGCCCCGCCCTGGTGACCGTCTCCAGCCTCTCGGGGGGCTACGCCATCGACCAGCTGGGCTGGTCACTCTCGGGGGTGGCCACCACCACCTGCCCGGTCGGTGCCTACCGGGGTTTCGGTCAACCCGAGGCTCACTTCACCACCGAACGGGTCATGGACCTTGTCGCCGCCGACCTCGGTCTCGACCCCCTCGACGTCCGTCGACGCAACCTGCTCCCCGATAGACCCCGACCGTGGCGGGGCCACCGTGGCCAGCGCCTCGATGTCGGCGCCCTCGGCGCTCACGTCGACCAGCTGGCGGCCGAGTTCGACTACCGGCGATGGCGGCAACTCCAACGGATCGCTCGGGCCGAGGGGCGCTGGGTCGGCATCGGGCTGTCGACCCTGGTGCAGGGAACGACCCCTACCCAGAACGACACGGCCGGGCGCTTCGGGTCGCTGGAGATGGCGTCGGTGGCCGTACTGCCCGACGGTCGGGTCGAGGTCCGGGTCGGCACCAAGTCGCAGGGCCAGGCCCACGAGACAACCTTCGCCCAGGTGGCAGCCGACGCCTTGGGCGTCGATGTCGCCACCGTGGCTGTCCGTGACGGTGACACCGACGCCCTGGTCTACGGCTCGGGGACGTGGGGGAGCCGCAGCGCCGTGATGGGCGGCGGGGCGATCATGACCGCGGCGGCGACCGTGCGGGCCAAGCTGGCGGCAATCGCCACCCACCTCGGCCACCCCGTCGGCGACCACGGACCGATCCCCGCGGATGTCGTGGCGGAGGTGGCCGCCGCCGCCTGGTGGCACCAGCACCGGCTGCCCGCCGGGATGGACCCCGGGCTGAGCTCGTCGAGCGTCTACACCCCGGGTCACACCGGACCCCAACCCGGTGGCCAGGCCAACCACGACGAGACCTACACGACGGCGATGACCGCAGTGGCCGTCGAGGTGGATCCGGCGACGGGCACGGTGACGGTGCTCGAGGCCACCTCCGTCGTCGATTGCGGAGTGGTCATCAATCCGGCCGTCGTCGTCGGCCAGCAACAGGGAGGTTTCGCTCAGGGGCTCGGGGTCGCTCTCCTCGAGGAGGCTCGCTACAGCGAGGAGGGCCAGCCACTGTGCGCCACCCTGCTCGACTACACCATCCCCACCGCTCTCGACGTCCCCGCACTGCGGGTGGTGCTCCGCCAGACGCCCTCCGAGGTGCTCGGGGGGTTCCGCGGCGTAGGTGAGACGGGGATCATCGCCGCCCCCGCCGCCCTCGTCGGGGCGGTGGACGACGCCCTGACCCCCCTCGGGGTGCGGCTGCGTAGCACCCGGGCCCACGCCTCGGTCCTGCGGGCCGAGACACGCGCTCACGGCTGGCGGCCCGACCCGGCCGACTGGGCGGCCGGGTCGTAGGGCTGGCCTCTCAGGCGCGTTCCTCAGTCCGTGGGTCGCAGCCGGGCGCGGCGAGCGAACAGGTCCTCGGCCGCGGCCTGGGCGTCGGCCCGGACCGCAGCCACGTCGAAGGTCGTCGGCACCCCGCCCTGCACCAGGCGCGCTCCGGCGACCCACACATCGCGCACGTCACGGCCGGTGGCCGAGAACACCAGGTGGGCGGCCACGTTGGAGTCCACCCCGCGCAGCACAGGTGTGGTGTGCAGGCCGTCGAGGTTCACGACGACCACGTCGGCCTGCATGCCGGGGGCCAGCGACCCGGTGACCTCTGCCTGCCCGAGGGTCCGGGCCCCCTCGACGGTGGCCATGGCCAGGACATCCCACGGGTCGCCGGTTGTGGGGTCAAGGGTGGTCACCTTCTCGAGCAGTGATGCGAACTTCATCTCCTCCAGCAGGTCGAGGTTGTTGTTCTCCTTCTCGCCGTCGCTGCCCAGCCCCACGATCACCCCGGCGGCCCGCAGAGCGCCGACGGGCGCAACCCCCGACGACAGCTTCATGTTGGAGCACGGGCAGTGGGCGACCGCCGTGCCGGTCTCGGCCAGGACTTGGACCTCCCGGTCGCTCAGCCAAACACCGTGGGCGATCACCGTGCGAGGTCCGAGGACGCCCCGATCGTGCATGACCTCGATGGGTCGCCGGCCCCATCGTCTGAGCGACTCCTCGACCTCCCAGATCGACTCCGACGAGTGGGTGTGGATCCCGGTGTCGTACTCGTCGGCCAGGGCGACGGCTTGGGCGAAGCAGTCCGAGCTGCAGTACATGAGGTGCTCGAGGCCCACCCACGCCCGGATGCGCCCGTGGGCGGACGACCGGCACGCCTCGAGCAGCGACCGGTTGGTGTCGATCGTCTCGAAATAGTCGTAACCGGGCTCGTCGGCCACGTAGGGCACCAGCGTGGCCCGGAGGCCGATGTCGATGGCGGCGGCCGCCGATCCCTCCATGAACCGCCACATGTCCATGACCGACGTGGTGCCGGCCAGGACCGATTCGGCGTAGCAGTGCCGCGATGCGGCTTCGGCTATCTCGGGGGTCAGGACCTTGTGGGCGGGGTCCACGTAGGTGGTGAGCCAGTCCCACAGCGAAAGGGACTCGGCGGTGCCCCGCAGGAGACCTGAGTGCAGGTGGCAGTTGTGCAGGCCAGGGAGGACCGCGCATCCGGTGGCGTCGACGATCTCGGCCTGGGCGGAGCGGGGGTCGGCGGCAACCTCGGCGTCAGGCCCGGCCGCGAGGATCTGCTCTCCGTCGCAGAGCACCGATCCGGCGTCCCACAACAGGCCGTGCTCGGTCATCGGCAGGACATACCCACCGCGGATGAGGGTGGTCACGGGTGGGTGGCGGGCCCGTCGGCCAGCCAGGCGTCGATACCAGCCAGGGCCGTGTCGACCAGCTCCCTGGGTGCTCCGGAGTCCTCGAGGGAACAGCGGGCCACGTGCGCCAACATGGCGTCGTCGAGGCCCAGACTGTCCCGGCACAACTCGTACTCGTCGGCGATGCCGGGCCCGAAGAGCAGTGGATCGTCGGCGTTGATGGAGCACCGTACCCCGGCGGCAAGGAGCTCCGGAAGGGGATGAGCGTCGAGGCGAGGGACCACGCCGAGCAGCACGTTCGACGTGGGGCAGGTGTCGAGACAGACACCTCGGTCGGCCAGGGTTGCCACCAGGTCGGGGTCCTCCGCCGCTCGGATGCCGTGCATGACCCGGTGGGCACCACAATCGTTCAGGCAGCTGCGGACCGAATCCGGGCCGGCCAGCTCGCCCCCGTGGGGAGCAGCGATGAGCCCTCCATCCAGCGCGATGCCGAAGGCCTCCCCAAACGGCCCTGGTGGCCAGACGGCCTCGTCGTTGGCCAGCCCGAAGCCGACCACCCCCCGATCGGCGAACGACACCGCTGTGTGGGCCAGGCGCACCGACTCGGCCGGGTCGACCGTGCGGTCCGCAGCCACGATCAACCCGGCCCCGACGCCCGTTGCCCGCTCGGCCACGGCCAGCTCGTCGAGGACAATGTCGATGGCCGCCTCGTTTGACCCGAAGGTCTTCACGTAGCGGGCGCTGTAGAAAGCCGGCTCGATCCACGCCACGCCGTCGCCGGCCGCGTCCTCCACGACCTCGCGCACCAGCCGCCGCAGCTCGCCTTCGCCAGTCAGCACTCGACAGGCAGCGTCGTACATGCCGGCGAAGGCGGCGAAGGTCCTGAAGCCTCTGATCGGCGGGACCTCGACCCCGTTGACCTCCGCCAGCTCCCGCAGGGTCGAGGGCCGCATGGCGCCCTCGAGGTGGATGTGGAGGTGACCCTTGGGCAGAGCGGTCAGATCCCGGGTCATTGGCGCGGCTGCGAGTCGTCGCCGTGTTCGAGTCTCGTCCTTCTCAAGCCGCTGTTCAGGCGCCAGGCCCGATATCGGGTCACCATCCCGTGGCTGTCCATCCCGGCTCTGGCTTGAAGGGCCGACCACTGGCGGCGCTCGGCGGCGGAGAGGCAGATGTCACCGCCGACGATCGCCATCTCGTTGCGTCCGGTCGGTCCCCCGGGGGCGGAACCTCGGTTCGGGCGCGAGCCATCCAACCAACCCTCGACGAGACACATGAACCGCCAGA
>JALYVP010000250.1 GCA_030853185.1 Actinomycetota bacterium
GCCACCATCGCCGCCTCGTCCGCCGTTGCCGCCTGGGCGGCCATCAACCGGCTCCTTCACCCCCACCACGTCCACCTGGTCGGGTGGGTGATCGCCGCCGGTCTGGTCGGCTTCGTCGGCAACGAGGCCGTCGCCCACTACCGCATCAGGGTCGGTCGCCGCATCGGATCGGCCGCCCTCGAAGCCGACGGCTACCACGCCCGCACCGACGGCTTCACCAGCCTCGCCGTGGTCGTCGGCGCCATCGGTGTCGCTCTCGGATGGCAGGCCGCCGACCCCATCGTCGGGCTTCTCATCACCGTCGCCATCCTCGCCGTGGTCACGAACGCCGCACGGGACATCTACCGCCGGCTCATGGACGCGGTGGACCCAGCCCTGGTCGGCCAGGTCACCGGCGTCCTGGTCGGCGTCGAGGGTGTCGAGGCCGTAGACGCGGTGCGGATTCGCTGGGTCGGCCATGAGCTGCGGGCCGAGGCCGAGGTCACCTCCGACGGCGCCCTCACCCTCGCCCAGGCCCACGACGTGGCCGAGCACGCCCACCACCACCTCCTCCACGAGGTCCCCCGCCTGGCCCAGGTCACCATCCACACCAGCCCGTCAGCCGATGACGGCACAGACCCCCATGCCCTCACCGCGCATCACCGGTCCGACTCTCAGCCGACGGCCGTTCTTCCCCGATGAGCACCCACGACCACCGCGATCAGCGGCTGTGGATGCGGCCGAGAGCAGCGTGGCGCGGGTGGTCACGGTTGACATCATCTCGCAACTGGTTTACCGTCCCGGGCGAACGTGATGGTCCGAGGAATCCGGTGTAAGCCCGGAGCGGTCGCGCCACTGTGAGAGCGTCAGAGGGTTGACTCTCAAGCCAGACACTCAACCATTCGTTTTCCCTTGCCGAGCGGGACGCGTGTATCCCGAGGAGAAGAGACGATGAGCGAAGCTGTCGCCATACCCCGTGGACCTTCGGTCCAGATCAGCCCCATCCCGATCCGGGAGTGGCTGCCCTACGCGGTCTTCGCTGGGGTGATGATGTTCTTCCTCATCTACCTGGTCGGCGCCGACGAGGGAGCAACCTCCCTGGTTCAGGGCCACATGGTCCATGAGTTCGTGCACGACGCCCGGCATCTGCTCGGGTTCCCCTGCCACTAGCCCGAACCAAGGACAATCACCCGATGACCGTCAGGGCTTCGCTTATCCGCGGCCTCGTAGTCGGCCTCTTGGCGGGCGCTGTCGGCTTCGTGTTCGCCCGCAGCCTGGGCGAACCCCAGGTGCGCAACGCCATCCACTTCGAGAGCTTCATCGACGACCAGATCAACCATCTCGCCCCCACCGCCGAACTCGTCACCCGGCCCATCCAGGCCAATTACGGGTTGGCCACCGGCACACTCGTCTTCGGCGTCGCCATCGGAGGCATCTTCGCCCTCGTGTTCGCCGTCGCCAACGGCCGCATCGGCGACCTCAGCGCCCGAGCGACCGCCCTGGTGATCGCCGCGCTCGGCCTGGTGTCGGTCTATGCCGTCCCTAACCTCAAGTACCCGGCCAACCCTCCCTCGGTCGGCAGTCCCGACACCCTCGGGCGGCGAACCTGGCTCTACCTGCTCATGATCGTCGTGTCGATCGTGTTCATGATCGCAGCGGTGATCGTGCAGCAACAACTACTAGACCGCTTCGGCGGCTGGAACGCCACCATCCTCGTCGCCGCCGCCTACCTCGCCGTGATGGCCATCTGCTACGTGGCCTTACCCGGCGTGAACGAGGTTCCCCAGAAAGCCATCCCCGGCGTCGTCAGAGCCGTCACCAACGATGGGGTCACCTTCCCGCCGCAAGTCCTGTGGCGATTCAGGGTCGCCTCGTTCGGAGTACAGGCCCTCGTCTGGCTCACCATCGGTCTCGGCTTCGGGGCGTGGACCGATCACAAAATCAAGAGTCTCGGATACACGTCAGTCTCGGGTCATCGGTAGTTGCTACACGACGAGGTCTTGACAGACTGGGCGCTTGATGACCCAGCCCGCTCGAATGGACCGCGACCGGCTCCTGACCCATGGCCGGTTCCTGGAGGGGGTGACTCTCGGGTGGAACGTGGTCGGCATCGTCGTCTTGGCGGTGGCCGCCATAGGTGCCCGGTCGGTCGCGCTGGCCGGTTTCGGCCTCGACAGCCTCATAGAGATCGGCGCCTCGACCGTGGTGCTGTGGGAGCTGGCTGACGTCGCGGCCGACCGCCAGCGTCGAGCCATGCGGCTCATCGGGGCGACCTTCGTGGCTCTCGCCGTCTACCTGGCCGTGCAGAGCACCATCGTCCTGGCCGCCGGGTACCACCCCCGCCACAGCACCCTCGGCACCGCCTGGACCACCGTCACCGCCGCCGTCATGTTCGCCCTGGCCGCCGGGAAGACGAGGACCGGCGCCGCGTTGGACAACCCGGTGCTGCGCACCGAGGGTCGGGTCACCATGATCGACGGCATCCTGGCCACCGCCGTCCTGGCTGGCCTGGTCCTTAACGCCGCGCTCGGCTGGTCGTGGGCGGACCCCGCCGCCGGATACGTCCTCGTGTACTACGGGGTCCGGGAAGCCCATGAGGCCCTCACACCCCCTGACCCGGCGACCTGTTGACCCGGACCGCCCGGCTGAGGGCCGTCCTGGTCCTCAACGTCGCCCTGGTGGCGGGCCTGGTCATCGTCGGACTGTCCGCCCACTCTCTCGGCGTTCTTGCCGAGGGTGCCGACTACCTGGCTGACGCGGCCGCCATCGGTGTCTCCCTGCTCGCCATCTGGTTGTCGAACCAGCCGCCAACCCTGAGACGGCCCGGCGGTTACCCGAACGCGACCAACCTGGCCGCGCTGGTCAACGGCGCCTGGCTGCTGATCTTGAGCGTGGCGGTCATCGCCGGGGCCGTCGACCGCCTCGCCACCGGCACCCAGCAGGTTCACGGCCTGCCGGTGCTCATCGTCAGCGGGATCGCTGCGGTGGCCATGCTCGGCGGCGCAGTCCTCCTCGGAGGCGAGGAGGACGACGGCGACTTGAACATGCGGGCGGTCCTGCTCGACACCGCCGCCGATGCCGCCGCTGCCGGCGGGGTCGCCGTCACCGGCGCGGTGATCCTCGCCGCAGGCGGTCTCTACTGGCTGGACCCGACCGTCGCTCTGGTCATCTCGGCGGTGGTCGCCTACCACGCCGTGAAGCTCCTGCGGGCGGTCGCTGCTGCACTCCTGGCCGAGCGCAGGTGACGGCCAGGGCCTGACGGCCGTGTTGACGATGGGAGTTCTGGACCGGGACGCTGCCCAGGCCGCCGCCAAGCTGTTCCGTGGACTCGGGGACCCAACCGTCTGTCGGTGCTCCTCGCTCTGCGAGCACGAGAACACCGCGTCGCTGACCTCGTTCAGTGGGACTTGGCGACATCCAGGACCCAGGGAGGACATGATTGGGTCACGATGAGCAAGCCAGCGGGATGGCGAACGACGAGGTGGTGTTTCGGGGTGGCCCTCCTCGCGCTGGTGACGGTCCTGACGGGGTGCTGCCGCTCGGACTACGGGAGCCAGTTGCCCCCGGCGCCTCACAGTTCGGTGACCTACAACCGCACGGGCGGCCTGGCGGGTTTCGACGACACGCTGGTGATCGACGACCAGGGGAAGGCCACCGCCAGCCGAGGGCGAGGTTCCCAGCGTGGCGCGACCACCGTGGTGCCCCTTCTGCCGGGCGAGTTCGCGAAGCTCAAGACGCTGCTGAGCCAAGCCCACCTCGACGGCCTCGACTGTAGCTACACCACCTCATCTCCCTACCCGGACGACTACCGCTACCTGGTCCGCTACGAAGGCCACACGGTCAAGGTGGACGGTGGGGCGACATCGACGCCGCGCCGCCTGGAGACGCTGATCGGCCTCCTCGATGCCATCCAGACCCGAGGGGTCCAAGGCCCATCCGGTCCCCGGTGATCTCCTACTCGGCCACAGCGCCCCGGTTGTTGAGCAGGGACCTCAGCGTGGTGTTCACCTCCAGTTCGTTGAGTCAGCGTCAATCGGGGAGGTAGAACCGGTCTGCTTGATCGCCGGTCGGCGGGGAGGGCGACCGGCCCGACGACCCTTCGCCCTCCGACGAGGGGTCGTCGCTCGTCTCGCCCACCTCACTCCCTCGTATCTCGGCTCACCCTCGTCGGCCCCGGGGCAAGGCTGGTAACGATGGGTGCAGTCGGTTTGCCTACCTGGCGGTACCGAGGACGAATCGAGGGCTCTGCGATGAGCGGCGACATCCAGGTCACACCGAGCAACTCTCGTCCGTGTCCGTAGGGACCGCGCCGAGAGGCAGGCTCAGAGGTGAGTAACGGCCCGGTCCCGTTGGACCCGGCGTCACTCCAGGCCGTCTCGGCGTCGGTGGGGAACATCGCCCCTTGCGGTGGCGGCGGCCCGGTCCCGTTGGACCCGGCGGCTCAACAGGCAGCCAGTGGCTCGTTGGGGGACATCGCCCCTGGCGGTGGCGGCCGCCAGATCGCCGTGGAACCGGTGTCACTGTCGAGCGCGGCCAGCTCGGCTACCGGGGTGGCGCAGGGGGTCATGGAGCGGGCGGCGGCCTGGGCGCGGCGGCGGGGGGTGCGGCCGGGTGCGACCCGTCCGTGGCCGGGGCGTTCGACGCGATGCAGTCGGCGTGGACCGGCCAGGCCCGGTTCCTGGGCCAGGCAGCGGCCTGGCGTCGGCTCTGGGGTCGTCGTCGGTGAGCTACCCGGCCACCGATGAGGCTGCGATGCGCGGGGTGTGGCTCGCGTGAGCATGGCCGGGCCGCTGGTCTGCGGTGGAACGGTCTCGATCCCCGGCGACCCCGGTGCCCTGGCCAACGCGGCCCGAGTCTACGCTGGCGCGGCCGGAGCTTTCGGGGACGCTGCAAGTCGGTTGCGGTCGTCTCTGGGCGAGGTGGCGTCGTGGCAGGGGGTCGGTGCGACCGCGCACGCCCAGCGGGTCCAGGCATTGGCTGCCGCCCACGAGGTGGGCCGCGACGCCCTGTTGCTCGGGTCGCAGGGTTTGTCCACCTACTCCCGCGAGCTGGCCGACGCCCAGGCTCTTGCCCGTCAGGCCAACGCTGTCACCGCGGACGCTGCCGCCACCGCCAACCAGGTCCAGGCGGCCAACAACCAGGCGGCCACGGCGTCGCCGTTCGCCACCGCTGCCGACGGCTACATGCCCCCGAACGTCGCCGCCAGCCTCCAGGCCCAGAACCTCCAAGGCGTCCTCGACGGCCAGCAGGCCCACGCCGCCAACCTGGGCGGCCAGGCCCGGCTCTTGGCG
>JALYVP010000251.1 GCA_030853185.1 Actinomycetota bacterium
GCCTACCCCCATGACAAGATCGACCACGTCGCCATCCCGGACTTTGCCTTCGGGGCCATGGAGAACCTCGGCTGCGTCACCTACCGGGAGACCGCTCTGCTCATCGACACGGGGCGCGCCTCCCAGCTCGAGCTGCAACGTATCGCCAGCGTGGTGGCGCACGAGACCGCGCACATGTGGTTCGGGGACCTCGTCACCATGCGCTGGTGGAACGGCATCTGGCTCAACGAGGCGTTCGCCACGTTCATGGAGCTCACCACCACCGACCATCTTCGCCCGGACTGGGGCGTCTGGACGGCGTTCGGTGCGGGCAAGGCGGCGGCCCTGGCCACCGACGGGCTGACCGCCACCCGGCCGGTGGAGTTCGCCGTCGGGCGGCCGGAAGAGGCCGAGGCCATGTTCGACGTGCTCACCTACCAGAAGGGCGGGTCGGTGCTGCGCATGCTCGAGCAGTACCTGGGGGCCGAGGTGTTCAGGAAGGGCATCAGCCGCTACCTCCATACCCACGCCCACGGCAACACCGAGACCGCCGATCTGTGGAACGCCCTGGAGGGCGTGTCGGGGGAACCGGTCCGCCAGACCATGGACTCGTGGATCCTCCAGGGCGGCTACCCCCTCGTCACCGTGGATCTGGGCGCCGACGGCCAGAGCCTGTCGCTCCGCCAGCAACGCTTCTTCTATGCCGGGACCCCGACCAACGATCAGTGGGTGATCCCGATCAACCTGCGCGCCTCCGTGGGCGACCGAATCGTCACCCGACGGCTCCTGCTCGACACCGAGGCCACCACGGTCGACTTGGGCGGCGCCATCAAGTGGGCCGTGGTCAACGAGGGCGCCTGGGGCTTCTATCGTGTGCGCTACAGCGCCGAGCTGCTCGGCCGGCTCACCGGCGACATCGGCACCATCGCCGACCCGCTCGAGCGGCTCAGCCTGGTGGGCGACACCTGGGCCAGCGTGGTGGCGGGAACCCAGAGCCTCGACGACCTCATCGTCCTCCTCGAAGCCCTTCGTGACGAGGAGGACCCCGACGTGTGGGGAGCCATGCTCAACCCCTTCGGGCTCCTCAACCTGATCGCCGACGACGAGGGGCGAGAGGCGATCCAAGCCTATGTCCGCCATCTGGCCGGACCGACCTTCGCCCTCCTCGGCTGGGACCCCCGGCCCGACGATGGTCCCAGGGCCGGCACCGTGCGCAGCCGCCTCATCGCCGCCCTGGGCGTGCTCGGCGCCGACCCCGACGTCCGCTCCGAGGCGGCCCGCCGCCACGAGGACCTCATGGCCGGTCGGGGCGGTCTGGCCGCTGATGTGGTCACCGCCACGGTCAATGTCGTCGCCGCCGCCGGTGGACGCGAGGCCTACGCCACTGTCCTCGACCGGTACCGGGCCGCCACCAACCCCCAGGAGAAGATGCGTTACCTCAACGCTCTGGGGGCGTTCGAGGCCACCGAGCTGCTGGCCCGCAGCCTGGAGCTGTGCCTGAGCGACGAGGTCCGCAACCAGGACGGCCCGTTCCTGGTCGGCTCCATCATGGCGGCCAGGAGTGGATCGGCCTTGGCCTGGGATTGGTTGGAGACCCACTGGGACCGCCTCATCGAGAGGTTCCCCAGCAACCTGCTGATCCGCATGCTCGAGGGCATCACCGGCCTGGTCGACCCGGCCCTGGCCGGCCGGGCCCACGCCTTCCTCGACGCCCACGAGTCGCCGGTCGCCGGACCTCGCCTGGACCAGTTGGAAGAACGCATGGACGTCAACGTGGCGTTCGGCCAGCGCCTAGGGACCACCCTCGCCGCGACCCTCGCCGGACGCTGAGCCGGATGCGGGTCGATCCCGGCGCCCTGTCCGCCTTCGCCGTCGAGGATCGCTCCGTACAGGTCTCCTGGGGATGGTTGCCGGCGCCCGGCCTGACCGTCGAGGTCGGGGGGTCGGAGGTCGCCCTGCCGGCCGCCTCGCCCGCCTACGTTCGTCATCAGGGCCGCCTTTCCCGGCAGGTGGGCCGGGGCCCGGTGGGACCGGGGGCGGTGACCGTCGACGGGCTCGAGGCGTCCACCGCCTACGACGTGACCGTGCACGGGCCCGGCCGTCCTCGCCGCCGGATCGCCCGGGTCACGACCCTGGCCCCGCCACCGGGTCGGCTCACCGCCCGGTTCGCCACCATCAACGACACGCACCTGGGTGAACGTGGGTTCGGGGGGCTGGGGACGATGACCGACGTCGTCCCCCTCCCCCCCGACCTCGACCCGTACCCGGAGCGCTGCGCCCGGGCCGCCATCGCCGAGGCGGCCGAGTGGGGCTCGGAGCTGATCCTGGCCAAGGGCGACCTGACCCGCGACTCCGAGCCGGTCGAGTTCCACGAGGTGGGCCGCATGCTGGCCGACGCGCCCGTCCCGGTCGGGGTGATCCTGGGCAACCACGACGTCCGCCACCGCATCGACGGCACCGCCATCCTGGGCCGCTACGGCATCGCCGTCGCCGGCACGGCGACGGCGATCGACCTGCCCGGCCTGCGCATCATCCTGGCCCACACCCCGGTGGCCAGCGAGCGCCGGGGCCGCCTCGGCAAGAAGCAGCTCGGCCGGATCGCCGCCCTGGCCGCCGGCGCACCCTCAGGTCGCGGATGCCCCCCGGACGGATCATCGGCTCCAGACGGCAACCGCCCCGGCCCGGTCGTCGTCGCCGTTCACCACGCCCCCCAGCAGATGCCCGTCGCCACCCACTACCCGCCGGGTCTCTACGCCGCCGAGAGCCGGCGGTTCGTCGCCGCCCTCAACGAGGCCAACCCGACCAGCATGATCATCGCCGGGCACACCCACCGCAACCGCTGCTACTGGGTCGACGGGGTCATGGTCAGCGAGGTCGGCTCCACCAAGGACTACCCCGGCGTGTGGGCCGGCTACGCCGTCTACGAAGGCGGGATCCGCCAGGTGGTCCGCCGCATCGCCAGCCCCTCCGCCATGGCCTGGACCGAGGCCACCCGCCAGGCCCTGTTCGGGCTGTGGGGGCTGTGGTCGTCGAGCAGCATGGACCAGCGCTGCTGGGTGCGGGCGTGGTAAGCGGTCGCGCTCACCAATGACACTTGTCAGGGACAGGACATGACCGGCGGCACTTACCGGATGGGAGCGGGGGAGGGAGGATCGACACCTACCCGATGTCGCGTCCGTTGGCGCGTCACGAACCGGAGGTCGACATGCACCTGAAGGACCGAGAACTCATCACCGGCCTGGCCGGTCAGGTCGAAGGAGAGACGCTTCGGGCCGCCTGCTATGCCCGAGTCCCCACCGCCCTCGGCTTCACCCACTGGCTCACCCCCCTGGGCAACTACTTCGTCGCCCGGCCCGCTGCTCGCTCGGCGGCCAGCAAGGTCACCAAGGAGACCGACGTCCCCCTTGACGCCGCCGTTGTCCTCGGTTTGTCTGACGCCGCCCTTCACGTCTGGAGCGCAGACCCGATGCTCGACCAGGTCAACGACCACCTCGGCCAAATCCCCCTGGAGCGGATCACGGCCATGGACGCCACCCCGGGTCGGACGTGGCAGGGCTTGTCCATCACCCTCGACGGGGGCCACGTGATCAACCTGGAGGCCCGAGGTGCCATCCACGAGCTCATGGCCGCCTACCGCAGCCAGACCCCGTGACCTGAGTGTCGTGAGTCAGGGCCGGGTTATGGGCCGGTCCTCGGCCGACCAGGCGCGGAACCCCCCGATGAGGTCCGTGGCACCCCGCAGGCCGAGTGCCTGCAGGGACGCGGCAGCCAGGGTGGAGGCGTACCCGTCCTCACAGATCAGCACGACCGGTCGCTCGTAAGTGCTCTCGTCGACGCCAGCCAGGCGGTCCGGCGACGCCGGGTCCAGCCGCCATTCGAGCTTGTTGCGGTCCACGATCACCGCCTCAGGGATCTCACCGTCCCGCTGGCGCAACTCCAACGGGCGGATGTCGACAAGCAACCCGCCCTTGTCGTAGAGGGCGGCGGCCTGGGAGGGATCGACTCGGTGGTAACCAGCGCGCGACTCTTCCAGGACCTCGTCGATGCTGCGTCGCGTCACCGGACCGAGGCTAGTGACAACCCGGCGTCACCCGGGCCGGTTCCGGCCACGTCATCGATGCGGCCGGGCACCATCAGCATCCCGGCCTCGGACAGGCGGTAGTAGCCCATGGGGCGGCCGGGAGAACTGTAGACATGCACGCTGGTCGCCATCTCTGCGTCCAGGTTGACCACATCGTGGACATAGTCGGCGTCGAAACTGATGCCCTGTCCGGCCTCGAGACGGCGACGACGAGCGGGGTGGCTCCGATCGGCCACGAACTGTTCCGTTAGCGAGCCTCCCAGGACCCGCAGGGCGCCGCCCGCCCCACCGTGGTCGTGGAGCTCGAGGCGGCCGGCGCTCGGCCAGCAGATCAGCCACGCCTCCAGGTGCGGCGAGCTGGCGATCAGCCGGTACTGGCGGCCGGCCGGTACCCCATCGGTCAGGTCCGGCCATACCGGCGCCACCTCGGCCAGCCACCCGGCGGCCGAGTCGAGCCAGGCGGGCGCCAGTGGTCGGCCCGAGCGCACGGCGGCGTTGGCCTCCTCCGCCAGACCTCGACCTCTCCGCTCTGTCTGCTCCCAGCCGTGGCGTGCCATGACTGGACAATAATCCCTAATCCCGACGTTGACGATCAGAATAGCTGAGATTGATCTGAACCGTTGCTGAGGACCGACTCGCTCATGGCCGTTCGAGCCCGGTTGGGCCGGGGACGGCTCAGTGAACCGGCCTGGTCCCCTCTGCCCGTTCCGCTCGCAGCCCGTCGACCCGGGCCTGCACCTGGGCCAGGCGGGCCGTGGCCAGAGCATGGAGCCGCTCGGCCCGCTCGTAGAGGTCGGCGGCGGCCTCGATGCCGAGCTCACCCGTGGCCAACGCCTCGGTGACGGTCTCCAGCTCGCCCATGAGCTGCTCGAAGGTCATCTGGGATTCCTCCGCCGTCGGCTCCACCCCGAACCCGCCCGGCGATGACTCAACCATGGATGATCTCGGCGACTCGGGTGGCGACGGCGCCGGAGGCCAGAGTCACGAGGAGGCGGTCGCCGGCCTCGAGGTCGCCGGCCCGGCGAACCACCCGGCCCTCGGCGTCACGGACGACGGCGTAGCCCCGGTCCAGGACCCGGGAGGGAGCCAGGGCGCGAAGGTGGCGGGCCTCGGCGGAGAGCCGACCGGCGGCCCGTCCGAGCGTCTCGCCCGTGGCGCGGCGCCACTCGACGGACCCCAGCCTGAGACGGCCGGCGGCCAGGCGG
>JALYVP010000252.1 GCA_030853185.1 Actinomycetota bacterium
CTCGATGGTCGACTAAATCTGCTTCATGTGTGTTACTTGGCAAGTCGACCTCCGGAATCGGCCGAGCCTCGCGGGTACGCGGAACTTCTCGTCTTACCGGAAGGGGGTAATGATGCTGCGGTCACGAGACCACATTCTGAACCAGCTTAAATTGCGCCAGGCGATGGATAACCAGAGCGCTCAGGGGACTGCCGAGCCAGACGACTGGGACCACTACACCAAAATCCGCAATCATCAAACGCTGACCCGTCTGAGGGCGGAACTCAGCTCTCTCAGTGAGAGCGATCTTGATCTAGCGTTCAACGGGCAGGGCGTCCACGGAAGCGCCATGACTATGCGGAGGTTGAACGCTCTTTCCTTCCCGCTTCGTCGGTCCCTCTACTGGACCGGCAGAGATATCATGGCTCTTGATGGAGAGCCAGCTACCGAAGGCCCGGCGACCGAACTGGCGGAGCCTATGGTTAAAGGAATGTTTGATGGATCATTCGGGCTCCGAGTCGGACGTATCCCTGTCAGTGAGCAGCTCCCATTGGGCGGCGAAACGCTCTTCGAGCGTGCCGTGGATCGCTTTGTCAACGTGTTCCAAGCATCAGCGGAGTCAGGGTCAGCGGATGATATTTTAGGGCACGTGATTGGCTTGCGCCAGTATGCGATAACCGCCTTAACTGATCTAGCTAGACAGATTGCGGACTCAGATGCTCCCACCTACATAAGATGGAAGGGAAATACTGTTCTCATCATTTCCCCCACTGCCGCCTTCCGGTTGGCGGAGACGCTCTCCACTGTTACCGACAGGGAAGAAAATCAGCGTATAATGGGTATCCTCCAAGGTGGTGACCTCGACTCTGAGCATGAGCGGTTTCACATCGTGCCCCAAACAAGATCCGGCGATGATCCGGAGCACTACCGCGGCACGATCGCTCCAGCAGCGATTCCGGCTATGCACGAGTTACCCCTTGGGAGTGCGGTAGTAGCCACTGTTCGGGTTATCTTCACCGAGTCCCCGCTGCTTCCAGCGCCCACCGCGGCGTACGTGTTGCTTGAGATCGAAGCTCGCCCTACCGCCCAGCCTGAGACTCCCAGCGAACCCGAGCGGCCCGCCTCGCCGCCTCCGAGCGTTCCTCCGCCGTCATCCGCTCCGCTCTAGCCTTCCCCCCCTTGAGCCCACCCCGGCGCCCCAGGGCCACGGCCGCTGGGTCCTTCCCCTCGTCGGGGTCCGGCTCCGGTTCGTCGCTGGTCGTCTTCGCCACGATGCTGGCGGCGAGCTGGTTGGTGTCCCTCGGCATGCGTGAGCGCTTAGCCATGCGACCCACCCTACCGGCGGGCCATGCTGCGCAAGTGCTAGCTGGCCGGGCGACTTGACTTCAAACTGACCCACTACCCAAGCCCACGACTTCAGTCGTGGGAGGAACGTCAACCTCGTGACGCGACGACGCCCCCCGGCCGGAACCGGGGGGCGCAGGTCTGTAGCTGTAGGTGAGGCTCAGGCTGTAGGTGAGGCTCAGGCTGTAGGTGAGGCTCAGGCTGTAGGTGAGGCTCAGGCTGTAGGTGAGGCTCAGACGGGACTGAGCGCCATGGCGAGGTCGGAAGGCATCATCGCCGCCGGGTCCTTCGGGGACCGCCACCCGCCGGCCACCAGGGCGGCGGCGGCGAGCTCGGAGCAGATCCACCCGGACCCGTGCTCGTGCAGCTTGAGGTGCCCGAGTGCCAGGCAGTCGAGGCCCATCAGCACATCATCGAAGAAGTCGTAGCCGGCCCCGACTTTCGACGAGGCGAACGCGACGACCTTGTTCCGGTCGACACCGGCCGGGCAGGGCAGGATGAGCGGGTCGGGATGGTTGGCCATGTCGTCGTAGACGACGCCCTTCGCTTCGGCTTCGACGGTGCCGCCGCCAGGGGTGACGATGACGATGGCGTGGTTCCACTTCTTCCACTTGCGGCTGGCGGTGAGACCCTGGCCGGTCTGGATGAGCCGGTCCCAGAACCCGGTGCCGGTCACTACCGCAATGTCGCCAGGGGTGTAGGTCATGGGTTCTCCAGGGGTGTAGGTCATGGGTTCTCCGGGGTGACGACGATGACGACAGGGCGGGGGTCGATGGCGAGGTCGACGATGATGGCGCCGACGATCAGCGGGGCGAGCCACCGGTGGGTGCGGGTGATGGCGCACAGGGTGGGGGTGCGCTTGCCGACGAGCGCGGCGAACTCCCACGCGCAGCCGGCCGCCACGAGGGCGCGGAGCGGACCACGGGCCCGAAGGTCGGTCACGGCGTGGCGGCGGATGTAGGACCGAGACGCCATCAGGCGGCGCCGGGTCGATCCGAGATCAGCCCGAGGATGTACTGGCTGGCTTCCCAGTCGGAGTGGCTGGCCGTGTGCGCCCCGCCGCTCCCTCGATGATGCTGGACGCAGAGCCAGCGGAAGTTGGCCTCCGTCTCCACCCACGCCCCAAGGTCATTCGGATTGGAGATGCCCGGGTAGTCCTTCTCCAGAGCGGTCAGGCTGATCCCCTGCTGGAGCGAGAACTCGACGTGAGCGTGGTGTAGCTCGAGCCCGCTCTGCTCGCCGTTGGCGTCGATGACCGATGGTGCGCCGCCCGCCTCCCGGCAGTCGCCGAACCCGATCCGCTCGCCGATGTAGCACCGTGCCGCCGCCCGAGTCTTGCGGTGGTAGTGGTCAAAGTCGACGTAATGAGGATCGGCGGTGCGGGCCGGATGCGGAGGGAAGTGGACCACATAGCGGTGCCCTTCGGCCTGGGTGTGGGCGGCGACCACCGCTGCCGCCTTCGCCACTTTCCGGCGCAACATCAGACGGTGGCCGTTGCAGGGATGGTCAGCCCGCCAACGCCCGCTACAGGACCCGCCACCGGTGCAGGCGCGGCGTCGACGGCGACCGCAGCAGCGGTGACGGCCTTGGTGACCGACGTGCCGGCCGTGATCTCGGCCAGCGCCTGGCGGACAGCTTCGGTCGTCACCCCGTGGGTGTTGGCGGTGGCCACCAGCTCGTCGACCCTGGCTTCCAACGCTGCAGCGCGGTCCTCGGCGGTCTTCGCCACGCCAGGTACGACCGTCTCGGCCAACGTCTTGAGGTCGCGGCCGGCCTGCTCGGCGACGGGGAGGGCCCGTTCGAGTTCGGGGAGCTTGGAGGCGACTTTGGCGGCGTCGTGGCGGAGGGCGGCGTTGCCGGAGAGGACGTGGCCGATGTTGGCGCCGATGAGGGTGGCGCCGCCGGTGATGATTTCGGTGATCGAGGATGGGTCGATGGTTTGGTGGGTGAGAAGGCCGGTGATGACGCCGAGGGTGATGAGGGCGAGTCCTGAGCCTCCGGCGACGAGGGTGGGCTTGGTGATCGCCGGGTTGGCGGCGGTCGGGCTGAGCGGGCTGGTCATGGGATGAGGCTCCTGGTGGTCGTGGAAGGGGGCGGGGGGGCGGGGGTGCAGTTGCCGTCGGACGGTGCGAAGTAGGTGCCGGATCCGGGGGCGGGGATGGTGGACCGTTCGGGACAGTGGAGGTAGCCGGTCAACGTGTAGACGACCTCGTAGGGCGGGAACGAGCCGGCCGCGCCGTCGGCCCCGTTGCTGCCCGCCTGGCCGGTAGCTCCGGTGCCGCCGATGGCTCCGGGCGCGCCGTCGTGGCCGGCCGCTCCGATAGGCCCGGTAGCGCCAACGGCGCCGTCGTGGCCGTTTGCCCCCCCAGCGCCGTTGGCTCCGGGCTGGCCGTCGTGGCCGGGCGCTCCGGCGGCGCCCATCACTCCGGCGATGCCTTGGCATTGGGCGGCGGTCAACTGGCACAGCGGGGTGATCCCGGGGTCGCCCTTGTCGCCTTTCGGTCCGAGCGGTCCGAGCGGTCCGGGCGGCCCTGGTGGTCCGCCGGGGCCTTGCCCGCCGTTCGCTCCTGCGGTTCCGGTCTGGCCGTTGAGGGCTTGTACCGGCGGCCCGGCGGGCAGCCCCGCCGATTGCAAGGTGTTCTGCTGGCCGATGTAGCCTTTCGAGACCGATCTGACGGCGGTGCGGAGCTGGCCGACGGTCTGGAAGACGGCGGTCGTCCCGCCGACGATGATGAGGGCGCAGATGACGTAGCCGATCAGCCACCGCCATTTCACGTGTCGGGCAGATTTGACGTTCCTCCCACGACTGAAGTCGTGGGATTCCGAACCAGGTGAGGACATCAAACTACCACGCGACAGAACCCCTGCGGGTCCTGCCGGGCCTTGGTTATCGGCCTAATGGCTCGCCCTTCGGGCAGTCTCACCTGGTCCGAGGATTGACGCTTCGCAGGGGTCCCTACTGCGACTAACCCTCCACGTCCTGTGACCGCCAGCCCGGCGGCAGACTCCATCGTAGCCGGGCCTACGGCCCGGATGTTGCTTGACCCACGACTGAAGTCGTGGGCTTGCGCATCATTTCTGGTCATCCGATTCCGAATCCTTTCGTGACGCCACCGGCGACGACGGCGACGATGAGGGCCATGAACCCCGAACCGATGAAGGCGGCCCGTGCCTTGTTGCGAGTTTCGATCGCGGCGACGCGGGCGGTCAGTCCGGAGGTGGCGGCGGCGATGTCCTCGGCGGTGGAGCGGCGTTGCTCATCGAGACGGTTGGCGAGGTTGTGGCGTTGCTCGGTGGCGGTGCGAAGGTCGGCTTCGTAGCGGTCCTTGGTGGGGTACAGGGTGGGGAGCAGTTCGAGGCGGGCTTCGAGCCGTTCGACGGTGTGGCCGAGTTCGGCGACGGTGTAGCTGCTGCCGGCCATCATGGTGGCGCCGTCAGCGTGATCGCTGGCCTGGTGGAGGTCGTCGTCGGGGTGCCGGTCGGGTCGCGGGCGCCGGGCGGTCACGGGCGACCGCGGCGGGTGTGACGCCATGGCCAGGTGACGGTGGTGACGGCGGCGAAGGCGATGACGGACAGCCACAGCCGGCCGCCGTGCCCGACGCCGAGCCCGAGCTTGTCCCACTCAGTGATGCCGACGACCCAGCAGAACGCGGCGAGGGCGATGCCTCGGGCAGCGTGGACGGTGTGTGCGAGGACGGCGCGCCCGGCGAGGGTGACGTTCCATCCTAGGGCGAGGATGAGCAGGACTCGGACGGTGTCGACGAAGGCGAGCCACGGGGTGCCGAATGGGTGTCCTGGCCCGCGTAGGTCGGTTCCGAAGGTTCCTGCCGTGGCGATGAGGGCGGCGGTCATCAGGTGGGTGGTGTGGTGGGCTGGCGGGTTCGGGCCATCGGGCCTGCCCCTTTCGTTGGCGTTGCGGGAAGGGGCAGG
>JALYVP010000253.1 GCA_030853185.1 Actinomycetota bacterium
GCGGTGCCCGCCGCCGAGCAGGCCACCTACCAGCAGTGGGTGGACTGGAGCGCGCAGCAGCACTTCGGCGGGGCCCACCCGACCCAGGACAGCGCCAACCCCGAACAGCTCAACCGGCTCGACTTCTACACGGTGACCAACTGGACCACGCCCTACCCGGGCGACCCGGCCATCTTCGCCCCTGCGGCTGTGCCCGGCGCCAACCGGCCGGCCGGCGAGATCGGGTGATCTTGCCGCTTCCCACCTCTGTGACCGACGGTGAGCGCCGGCCCCGCTCAGCTGAGCAGGCCGCGAATGTCCTCGGCGGTGAGCGCCCCCGACTCGAAGCCGCCGGCGTCGATGACATTGGCGAACAGCGCGGCCTTCCTGGCCTTGAGCGCCATGACCTTCTCCTCGATGGTCTCTTTGGCGACCAGGCGATACACCATGACCTTACGGGTCTGGCCGATCCGGTGGATACGGTCGACGGCTTGAGCCTCCGTCGCCGGGTTCCACCAGGGGTCGAGCAGGATGCAGTAGTCGGCCTCAGTCAGGTTGAGGCCAAAACCGCCGGCTTTGAGGCTGATGAGGAAGGCCGGTGTGCTGCCGTTCCTGAAGTGGGAGATGACGGCGGGTCGGTTGCGGGTCTTGCCGTCGAGGTAGCAGTGGTCGATCCCGGCCGCCTGCAGCCGCTCGCCGGCGGAGGTCAGGAACCGGGTGAACTGGCTGAACACCAGGACCCTATGGCCGTCCTCGACGATGCCGCCGACCATCTCGGTCAGGGCGTTGAGCTTGGTCGAGGGCACCTTGGCGTATTTCTTGGCGTCGATGAGCGAGACATCGAGGCTGGCCTGGCGGAGCAAGGTGAGGGAGCGGAAGATCTCGAATCGGTTCTTGTCCATGTCGCCGAGCAGACCGAGGACCTTTTGCCGCTCGCGCTGCAGGTGGGTCTGGTACACCTTGCGGTGCTTCGGGTCCAACTCCATCTCCAGGACCTGCTCCTGCTTGTCGGGGAGGTCAGCGGCGACCTGCTCCTTGGTCCGCCGGAGCAGCAGCGGTCGCATCCGGCGTCGGAGCTGGGCCAAGCGGTCCGGGTCGGCGCGCCGCTCGATCGGGACTCGGTAGTGCTCGCTGAACCGGTCGGGGTTGGTGAAGAGGCCCGGCGCGGTGATCGACAGCAGCGACCACAGTTCCATGAGGTTGTTCTCCATCGGGGTCCCGGTCATCGCCACCTTGAAACGGACCGGCAGCATCTTCGACCGTAGGTAGGCCTGCGACCTCCGATTCTTGGCGAACTGGGCCTCGTCGAGGAGCATCCCGGCCCACTCGACGGCTTCGTAGTCGCCGTACTCGAGGCGGAACAGGGCATAAGAGGTGATGACGACGTCCGCCTCCTCGGCCAGCTCGGCCATCTTGACCCCCCGCCGAGCAACGGTCTCGGTGACGGTGCGCGCCGCCAGACCAGGAGCGAACCTTCGGCACTCCAAAGCCCAGTTCTCGACCACGCTGGTGGGTGCAACGACCAGGAAGGGAGCGCCGGTCATGCCTCCCTCCTTGATGTGGCACATCAAAGCCAGGGCTTGGAGCGTCTTGCCCAGGCCCATGTCGTCGGCCAGTATCCCGCCGAGGCCGTTCTCATGGAGGAAGGCCAACCAGTTGAACCCGTCCTGTTGGTAGGGCCGGAGGGTGGCGTCCAGGCCGCTGGGCACGACGTGCTCGGTGCGCTCCGCGGCGTTGGTCAGGGCCTGCACGGACTCCTCCCAGGCCTGAGCCTGCCCGGCGAGGACCCCGAGAGCTCCAAGCTCCTCCCATAGGCTGGCCTGGAACCGACTGAGGCGGACACTGTCGCCTTCTACATCCTGCAGACCTCGGGCCTCGGCAATCAGCGCCGCAAGCTGGCGGAGCTCGTCTCGGTCGAGCGAGAAATACGTTCCCGACGGGAGCATCAGGTGGGTCTGCTCCTCCGCCAGAGCGACGAAGAGGTCGGCGAAGGGCACTTCCTCGCCGTCCACCGAGACGGAGACTGTCAAGTCGAACCAGTCCCCGTCGCCGGTGGCGGCGCCACCCAGGGCCACCGCCGGAGGCGTCGCCGCCTCCCGGTAGTCGGGCGCCGAGCCGACCTGGACGACATCGACCCCGGCGAGCCGACCCACGGCGGGGAGCACCTCGGTGAAGAACCGGGCCGCCGCCATGCCTGCCAGCTCCGCCGTCCCGGCCAGGCGATCGCCCCCGGGAGTGGCCTCGAAGAGCTCGCGCATGGGTCCCGCGGCGTGGGCCACCGCGTCCAGAATCGGCTTCTCGGCGGCACGGTCTCGCGGTGCGCAGGTGGACTCCCACAGGCCTACCCGCCATGCACCATCCCCGATGCGGCGCACCCACTCCCATCTTGTTTCGATGCGATGACCGGCGTGGTGGCTCACCGTGAGCGCCAGGGTTGGAGGCGTCACCTCGGGCAGTTCGACCGACTCGTCGCTCGACGACACGGGCACCTGGCGAAGCAGCGCCGGGAGCGCGTCCCGGACGAAGCGCTCCTGATCACGCCCCGGCACGCCGACCGGGACGCCTTCGAGAAGGGTCCGCAACTGCTCCCCCAGCGGAGCCGCCAAGGAGGCAAGGCTCAACCGCCGGGCACCGGTGGGGGAGGTCGACGGGTCGTCCCACCACACGATCCCGTGCGCGGGCCGGCCGACGAGGAGCGAAGAGGACCTGGCAATCACCTCGCGGCCGACCCTGACTTGAGGCTCGAGGTGGAGCCCGGCGTCGGCCCGGGTGATGTCTATGCCCACCTCCGCCGGCGTCGAGCACAGCGTCACCGCCCGGGGCTGGCGGCCCGACTGCACCAGAGCTATTCCCAGAGCGCGTGCCTCGTCGAGCAGGTCCCAGAGCCTGCGGCTGTTGATGGTCTCCAGCCAGATGAGATCCGGTGCCCGGTAGTAGGAGCGCTGAGCCCCGGCCCGGGTCAGGCTCAGGAGCTCGTTGAGGAGAACGATCTGCCGGGCCGCCTGCGCCTGCCTCGAGCGACCGTGGACGTAGTAGGAGTCGAGGTTGGCCCACCCGATGCCCGACCTGACCCAGTTGCCCCCATGGCCGGGCGCCACGGGCCGGACGCCGATCCGGGGAGAGGCCGGCCGCGGAGAGATCGCCCGAGGCGATGTCGTCGAGGGGGTGACAAGCTCGAATTGCAGCCCGACGGCCAGGTCCGCAACTGCTTCGTCCTCCGCTCCTGGGCTGAGCAGGCCCAGTAACGACGTCTCCCACCCGGCAGGATCACAAGGCGCGTTGCTCGACGCCACGGCCGCGTTCCCGGCGGGCACGGCCCGGAGGGAACGTAGAGGTGAGCCGCCGACGGGGCGCCTTGGTCCGCCCTCTGTTGATGACCGTGATGACCTCTCAGGATCTGCGAGCAGCAGAGCCACAGCGTGCTTGCAGTTGACACCAACCGGGCAGGTGCAGGTGGCATCGACCGCCCTGAGCCGCTTGGACGGGAAGCGGTGAAGCATGACCGAGGTGCGGTACGGCTGAGCGGCCGCTCCCTGGACCTCTCCGAGCACCTGGAGCCCGTCCTGGCGCCACTCGCAACTCTTGACAGCACCCTGATGGGCGTAGGCGCGGCCCCGGCCGAAGGTGCTGGCGCCCAGGAGGCGCTTCAAGGTCGCCCGGTCGGCGGGAGTCATGGTCTGCACGTCCTCTCCCTTCCCTTTCCGGCGAATGTAGCGGTGCCTGCTTCCAAGGTCGCGGACCCTTGCCGCCGACGCAGCGCCGCCATGCCGCTGGGGCTGAGGATGGCCCCCTGGCCAGAGGATGTCAGTAAACGGATACGTTCCAGGGTCATCCGTACGAATGAGCCGGCTCGCCCATCGGACGAGGGAGGCAACCGCCGTCCGCCGGTGTCTGATCCACCATCGGCGACACCGGACCGTGGTCAGCTGCTGCGTCGCAGCCCGGCCCGCTCGCCCTTGGCCACCAGCATGACGGCGACCTTGCGGGAAGCCTCGTCGATCATCTCCTCGCCCATCATCACCGCACCCTTGCGGTCATCGCCGTCGGTCGCCTGGTGGTAGAGGTCGAGCAGCTCGGCGGCCCGGTCGAACTGCTCCTGGGTCGGGGCGAACACCTCGTTCAGGATGGTGATCTGGTCGGGGTGGAGGCTCCACTTGCCGTCGAAACCGAGAACCTGGGTCCGGGTGCAATAGGTCCGGAAACCCTCGGGGTCCCGCACCTTCACGTACGGTCCATCGATGACCTGGAGGCCGTTGGCCCGCCCGGCCATGAGGATCTTCATGAACACATAGTGGAAGTAGTCCCCCGGGTAGGCTGGTATGTCGAGGCCTCCGGCCAACGAGGGCATGCCCATCGATGCCGACAGGTCGACCGGGCCCAGGATGACCGTTTCCAGCCGGGGCGACGCCGCGCAGATCTCCTCCACGTTGATCAGGCCCAGGGCGGTCTCGATCTGCGCCTCGATGCCGATGTGGCCGGGGGGCAGGCCGGAGTTGAGCTCCACCTGGGTCAGGAGAAGATCGAGGGCCTTGACGTCCGCCGCCTCGGTCACCTTGGGCAGCATGATCTCCTCCAGCCGTTCGCCGGCGTTGCCCACGACCTCGATCACGTCGCCGTAGGTCCACTTCGTGTCCCAGGCGTTGACCCGGACGCAGAGGACCTTGTCTCCCCAGTCCTGCCCCTTGATGGCCTCCACGACCTTGGGGCGAGCCCCTTCCTTCTCCAGCGGGGCGACGGCGTCCTCGAGGTCGAGGAAGATCATGTCGGCGGGCAGGGCGGGCGCCTTGGCCAAGAACTTCTCGCTCGATCCCGGGACGGAATGGCAGGATCGGCGGGGCAGGTCACGGGTACGGGCTGACATGGCGTCGGATGCTACGGCCGGGTATCCGGCGGCGCCACCGGGTCCTCCACCTCGGCGGCGGCGATCAGGTCAGCGGGAACCAGCTGCTCGTTGATCAGGCGAGCGAAGCGGCCTGGGTCCCCGGCCACGAAGTTCCGACACACCCGGAGCCCGTCGATGTAGCAGAACACGTACGCCCGCCACACGGGATCGGACAGGAACTCCACGAACTTCGCCGCCCGGGCGTCCGACATCATCCCCCAGCGGGCCAGGTAGGCGACGACCTCGTCGACCGGGCGCCCTTTGTCGTGCAAGGCGATGGCGGCGTTGCCGCGCACGGCGCCGAGCACCTCGCCCGCCTCCGCCACCTGGGTCACCACCTCCGCGTCGTAGGGGATCCCGAGGCTTCCGAGGTGGTCACCCAGGAC
>JALYVP010000254.1 GCA_030853185.1 Actinomycetota bacterium
GGCCATACCCGCCCGGCGCGGCCGCTTGGCCCGGCTCCTGGGGGCCTCCCGGCTGAGTGCCTCCCGGTGGCGGCCATGCCGGTTGCCGGCCCGGGAGGGTCGGCTCGGACGGGGGACCCAACCCCCAGGTCGAGTCCGGTGGCCCCGGATGCTGCTCTGGTGGGTCGTGCTCGGTCCCGCCCGGGTCGCTCATGGCACGGAAGCGTACTGAACGGATACGGCGGTGACTCCTCTCACCCCGGTTCGCCGGCGCCCCGGGCGGGCTGGGCCAGATCGGCGGCCATGGCCGAGCCGACGATGCCCGCCTGGTTCCGCAGGACGGTGGGGACCACCGGAGTACGGAGGTCCAGTTCGGGGATGAACTTCTCGGCCTTCTTGCTCACACCGCCGCCGATGACGAGGAGATCGGGCCACAGGTAGTCCTCCAGCGCCTTCAAGTAGACTTGGAGGTGGGCGGCCCACGGCTTCCAGCCCAGGCCGGCCCGCTCCCGGGCACCGGCGCTGGCCATCGTCTCGGCGTCGACCCCACCGATCTCAAGGTGGCCGAGCTCGGAGTTGGGCACCAACTGGCCGTTGTGGAGCAGGGCGGTGCCGATGCCGGTGCCGACGGTTATCACCACCACCAGGCCCGACTGGTCCCGGGCGGCTCCGAAGTTGGCCTCGGCCACCCCGGCGGCATCGGCGTCGTTGAGGGCGGTGACGCCGACGCCGAGCGCCCCGCCGATGAGCTTCTCGATGTTGGTGCCGACCCACGACGGATCGACGTTGGCGGCCGTCCGGGCCACGCCGGCGGTGACGACCGCGGGAAAGGTGCAGCCGACCGGGCCGCTCCAGGACAGTTGGGCAATGACGTCCGCCACCACCGCTGCCACCGCCTCTGGCGTGGAGGGCGATGGCGTGGCCAGCCGCAGACGCTCGGAGGAGAGCTGACCGGTGTTCAGGTCGACTCTTGCCGCCTTTATCCCCGATCCGCCGATGTCGATCCCGCACCCCTGCCCCACGGTCTCACCCTACGTGGAGGAAGCCATGGCCTGCCGTCAAGCGGGGTTGGTAGCTTGGGGTCGTGGACCCTCGCTACCCAGCCGAAGCCGAGACCTACCGGGAAAAGGTGCGGGCCTTCCTCGGCGAACACCTTCCCGTCGACTGGCAGGGGATCGGCTCGCTCCCCGCCGGCGAGGCCGCAACCTTCGCCGACCACTGGCGGGCCACGTTGCATGAGCACGGGTTGTTGGCGGCGGCCTGGCCGAAGGAGTACGGGGGCGGCGGCCTGTCGGCGCTGGAGCAGGTGGTGCTCGTCGAGGAGCTGTTCAAGGCCGGTGTGCCCACCGGGACGGCCAACGACGTGTTCGGGATCCAGATGGTGGGCAACACCATCCTGGCGTGGGGCACCGACGATCAGAAGCGTCACTTCCTACCCCGGATCCTCTCCGGTGAGGACAGGTGGTGCCAGGGTTACTCGGAGCCGGGCGCCGGTTCCGACCTGGGCAGCCTCGGGTGCCGGGCGGTGCGCGACGGCGACGAATGGGTGATCAACGGGCAGAAGATCTGGACCTCGGCGGCGCAGTCCGCCAACATGATCTTCGTCCTGACCCGCAGCGACCCGGACCTGCCAAAGCACAAGGGCATCTCGTTCCTCCTCGTACCCATGGACCAGCCCGGTGTCGAGGTTCGCCCGATCAGGATGCTCAACGGATCTTCGGAGTTCAACGAGACGTTCTTCACCGAGGCGCGCACCGCCGCGACCAATGTCATCGGGGGGGTCAACGAGGGGTGGGCTGTGGCCATGACCCTGCTCGGCTACGAGCGAGGAGAAGCGGCCGCCACGGTGCCGATCTCGTTCCGCGCCGAGCTCGATCGCCTGCTGGCCCTGGCGACCGAGCGCGGCAAGAACGGCGATCCGCTCATCCGCCAGCGCCTGGCCTGGTGCTACGGCCAGGTCGAGATCATGCGCTTCTTGGGGATGCGGACCCTGACCGGGTTCCTGGCCGGCTCCTCTCCCGGACCCGAAGGCTCCATCTTCAAGCTTTTTTGGAGCGAGTACCACCGCAAGGTCACCGAGCTTTCGGTGGACATCCTCGGCGCTGACGCCATGGTGCCGTCGGGCCGCTGGCCGACCACCGCCTTCCAGGCCGACGATGTCGGTGCGCCCAATGACAGCGCATCGTGGGTCGGGACGTTCCTGTCGGCGCGCGCCGGGACCATCTACGCGGGTACCTCCCAGATCCAGCGCAACATCTTGGGGGAGATGGTCCTCGGCCTGCCCAAGGAACCCGCCGGACCGAGGGTCTCCTGGCGGGAGCTGCAGCAGGCCCAGAGTCGCTGAGCCTCTGCCGCTCCCGGACTCCCGCCGCGGCGCGGCTGATCAGGTACGTATCTCGGCCTGCAGGCGCCGGGCGTTACCCCCGGTCACGGCAGCGTGAACGGCCGGGTCCAGGCCCATCCCGGCCAGCCACGCCAAGGATTCGGTCACGGTCACAAACGTGTTGGGCGCATCCGAGCCGAACAGCACCTTGTGGCCGACGGCGGCCACCACTGCCGGCGGGGCGTTGACGGGCTCGGACACGACTGGCGTCAGATCCACGTACAGCTGGTGATGGCGGGCGACGAGATCGAGGGCGGTGGCCGCCGCTGCGTGGCCGCAGTGGGCGATGATGATCCTCGCCTGGGGCCAGCGCTGAGCGACGGTGACGATGGGTGCCAACTCCGTCTCGTCGGTGTGGCCGGAGATGGCGTGGCCGGCGTGCAAGACGGTCGGCAGGCCGATCGAGGAGCTGTAGGCCCACACCGGGTCGAGCCGGGGGTCATCGGGGCTGAAGTCGCCGACGGAGCAGTGCAGCTTGAGGACCCGGGCACCCAGATCCTCGACTGCCCGGCGGACGGCATCGACGGGTTCATCGTCGCCCGGATGGGTCGTTGCCCCCGCCACGATGCGCACCGGGCCGTCTGCCTGCCCGGCCGCGATGGTCGAGGTGGCCTGGTTGAGCCCCTTGGAGACTTCGGGTTTGTGAGCGTACGGGAGGGTCCACGCCTCCTCCACCCCCTCCCCGGCCAGGCGGGCGCAGACGGCATGGTGGTCGAGGGGGTAGGCCCAGGCCTCGTAGCCCAGGCGTTCGGCGAAGAACCGGCGGACCGCAGTGCCGAGCCGTTCGGGCAGGAGATGGATGTGGCTGTCGATGGTCATGGGGCGGGCCTCGGGTCGGGGTCGGGTTCGGGGCGGTCGGCGGCGTCGGCCTCGGCATCGCGGCGAAGGGCGACAAGGAGCTCCCGGTAGGGACCGATCACATAGGCCTGGTCACCGGGGGCGAAGCGGGTGTCGCGCCGAGGGGGGTGTTCGAGGTGGCCGCCATCGGCCCGGGCGATGGCCACCACCCGCAGGCGGGCCGGGAGCTGCTGCATGGCGAGACCGGCCAGGCCGCCGGAGGCGGCGACGGTGAGACGGGCCACGAGGAGCAGCTCGAGTTCCACGTAGAAGGTGGAGAGGATGTCGAGTCCGAGGGCGGCCCCGACGAACCAGGGGGCGGCCAGCGCCGAGGTGCTCCGCACGTAGCGGAACCCGAAGTCGCGCTCGACGATCCGGCCCATGTTCCGGTCGAACACCCTCAGGACCACAGGGATGTCGCGTCCGGTCTGGCGCATGTGCGATCGCATGGCCAGGCCGGTCTCGATGTTAGTGAGGTCGTTGCTGGTCATCACGGCCACCGCGCACGAGTCGGCCACGTTGGCCGCCTCGATGGTGCTGTCCGTCGTGGCGTCGGCGATCAGGACCGGCACCCCGAGGGCCCGAGCCCGCGCCAGGTTGCGGTTGTTGTTGTCCCGTTCGACGACGACGACCGAGGCCCCCTGGTCCACCAGGCCCTCGACGACCCGCAGGCCGATGGCCCCCAGCCCGACGACAACCACGTGGTCGGTCGCCTGCTCGATCTGGCGGTGACCGAGGGTTTCGGCGATCCGCCGGCTGACCAGCACGTTGGTCAGCAGGGCGAGCAGAGCGGTGACCAGGCCGGCCCCGCCGATCATCAGGACCAGTCCGAAGACGACCAGCCAGGGCGACTGCGACGAGTAGGTGAAGTCCCCGAAGCCAACGGTCACCACCGTCTCCACCGTGAAGTAGAGGCCGTTGAGCAGGGACATGCCACCCGGCCGGCGGTAGCTGAGGTGCAACACGATCGTCGAGATGAGGACGAGGGCGACGAGAGCGCTGAAGGTGATCCGGAAGGGCCGGGTGGCGTCCGACCAGACCAGGTGCCAGGCCCGGGCGACCCGGCGCCGAATCGTCTCCTGTTGCCGGCGCCTGTCCCGCACGACGATGTCATCGCGGGGGGCGGCGGTCCGGGCCGGGCCCAGGCCGGCCAGCTCAGACCCGGCACCGATGACCACCACCCGGTCGGCGGCCGTCACTGGCTGGTCCCGGCCGGGACACAGGTCGACGGTATCCCCGTCCTCGGTGATGACCGCCAGGGGAGCGAGGTCGCCGTAGAGGTCGCGGAGCGTCGAGGATCGTTCCGCCCTGGTCTCGAGGACGGTGAATGTCTCACCGCCGAGATCGAGGTTGCGGGTTGCCTGGCGCAGGCACGCCTCCACCACCGACGGGGCAGCCAGAGCGGTCACGTCGAGCACGGTTCCCGAACCGGTCACCTCGGCCACCGCCCCGGCCACCGCGGTGTTGACCATGCGCAGCACCACCCGCAGGTCGCGCCGGGCATTGTGGGCGACCAGGGCCACCTCGAGGGTCTCGAGGTCGTCATCGGCCACCGCGATCAGGGCCCGGGCGCCGGCGATCCCGGCGGCGGCGAGGGTGGTGGTGAGATCCGGGGTGGCTACCATTCGGGGCACCTGCCAGCCCTCCAGCACACTGATCAGGCGCCGGTCCATCTGGTCGTCGACGACCACGACATCCACCCCGGCGGAGTGCAACTGCTCGACGATGCGCACCCCCAGGCCGCGAAGGCCGAACACGATGACATGATCGGTCGCGTCCCTCCATCCTCGCGGCACCCACGCATCCTGCCCGATCCCTCGCGCCGCGGCACCCTCGTATGGCCAGCCGCTACAGTGATCGCCCAGCCCTCGTGGCCCGGTTCGCCCCGGCGGATCGGTCACGCGCAGGGACCTGTGGTGCAGTTTGGAGTGCACGCCGGCCTGTCAAGCCGGAGGTCGCGGGTTCAAATCCCGTCAGGTCCGCGGTCGGATAGCTCAGTTGGTAGAGCGCGCGCCT
>JALYVP010000255.1 GCA_030853185.1 Actinomycetota bacterium
CGGCGCGGAGGACCTCCAGGCCGGAGTCGGCGATCTCTTCGGTGACGAGTACCCGCCTCATCCTGCCATGGTGGCAAAGGGACCCGTCTCGGCGCCAAACTCGGGACGCTCAGCCCAGCAGCTTGGCCACCCGGTTGACGCCCTCCACCATGGCATCGTCGCCCAGGGCGTAGGAGAACCGGCCGTAGCCCGGCGCCCCGAACGCCTCCCCGGGCACGAACGCCACCTTGGCCTGGTCGAGGACGATCTCGGCCAGCTCCAGGGTGGACTGGGGGGTGGTCCCGGCGATGCTCCGCCCGAGGACACCCTCGAAGCTGGGGAAGGCATAGAACGCCCCCTCCGGCTCGACGCACTCGACCCCGTCGATGTGGCGGAGCATCTCCAGGATCGTTTGGCGGCGCCGGTCATAGGTGGCCCGCATGACACCGACCGCATCGAGAGGCCCCTCCACGGCGGCCAGGGCGGCTCGCTGGGCCACGTTGCACACATTGGAGGTGGTGTGCGACTGCAGGTTGGCGGTGGCGGCGATGACGTCGGCGGGGCCGATCATCCACCCGACCCGCCAGCCGGTCATGGCGTACGTCTTGGCCACACCGTTGATGATGATGCACGTGTCATCCAACTCCGGTACGAGGACGGGCATGGAGTGGAACTCGGCGTCGCCGTAGACCAGATGCTCGTAGATCTCGTCGGTCACCACCCAGATGCCGTGCTCGACGGCCCATTGCCCGATGGCGGCGATCTCATCCCGGCCGTAGACGGCCCCGGTCGGGTTGGAGGGGGACACGAACAGCAGGACCTTGGTCCGTTCCGTGCGAGCCGACTCCAGTTGGTCGACGGTGACCTTGAAACCGCTGGCCCCGGTGGTCGTCAGCTCCACGGCCCGGCCCCCGGCCAGGCCGATGGCCTCGGGGTAGGTCGTCCAGTACGGGGCGGGGAGGATCACCTCGTCGCCGGGATCCAGGAGCACGGCGAAGCTCTGCTCGACGGCCTGCTTGCCCCCGTTGGTGATCAGGACCCGGGCAGCGGTGACGTCGTAGCCGGAGTCGCGCCGGGTCTTGGCTGCCACCGCCGCCCGCAACTCGGGCAGGCCGGCGGCCGGGCTGTACTTGTGGTTCCTGGGATCGGCGCAGGCCGCGGCGGCGGCATCGACGATGTGGGCCGGCGTCGGGAAGTCCGGTTCACCGGCGCCGAAGCCGATGACGTCGGAGCCGGAGGCCTTGAGGGCCTTGGCTTTGGCGTCGATGGCCAGGGTGGCGGACTCGCTGACGGCGGCCAGACGTTTGGAGATGCGGGGCTGGGAGATCCGGGACATTGCTGCCATGCTGACACAGTGACTGCCATCCCAGAAGCTGATATCCGCATCCCGGCCGACCTCCTGCCCGCCGACGGTCGTTTCGGCTCGGGCCCGTCCAAGGTCCGTCCCGAGGCGGTCGCCGCGCTTGCCGAGGCGGCCACCACCGTGCTCGGGACCAGCCACCGCCAGCCGGCGGTCAAGTCTCTTGTCGGCCGCCTCCGGTCGGGCCTGGCGGAGCTGTTCTCCCTCCCCGACGGCTACGAGATCGTGCTCGGCAATGGTGGGGCCACCGCCTTCTGGGACATTGCCAGCTTCTGCCTCATCGAGCGGCGCAGCCAGCACCTCTCGTTCGGTGAGTTCTCCTCGAAGTTCGCCCAGGTGGCGTCGGCCGCACCCCACCTCGAGGCGCCTCAGGTGATCGAGGCAAACCCCGGTTCGCGTCCCTCGCCCCGCCCCGGCCGTGACATCGACCTCTACGCCTTCACCCACAACGAGACGTCGACCGGGGTGGCCATGACACCCTACCGGCCGACCGGGATGGGTCCGGGGGCCCTGGTCGCGGTGGACGCCACGTCCGCCGCCGGCGGGCTCCGCTTCGACGCCCGCGAGGTCGACGCCTACTACTTTGCTCCCCAGAAGTGCTTCGCCTCCGACGGTGGCCTGTGGGTGGCGGCCCTGTCCCCAGCGGCGCTGGACCGGGTCGGCCGGATCCGCACCTCCGGCCGGTGGGTGCCGGCGTCGCTCGACCTGTCCATCGCCGTCGACCAGAGTCGCCTGGACCAGACCTACAACACCCCCGCCGTCGCCACCCTGTTGCTGTTCGTCGCTCAACTGGATTGGATGCTCGACGGTGGGGGTCTGGAGTTCGCCGCCGGGCGCTGCGACCAGTCGGCGACCGTGCTCTACGACTGGGCCGCCAAGCGGCCGTGGGCCAGCCCATTCGTGGCCGACCCGGCCGACCGCAGCCCTGTGGTGGGGACCATCGACATCGACGAGTCCATCTCGGCACCGAAGGTGACCAAGGTGCTGCGGGCCAACGGGATCGTCGACACCGAGCCGTACCGCAAGCTGGGCCGCAACCAGCTACGGGTCGGCATGTACCCGGCCGTCGACCCGGCTGACGTCGCTGCCCTCACCGCGTGCGTCGACCACGTTGTCGACGCTCTCGGCTGAGCGGTCCCCACATGTCCAGCTGTCTCGGGCAGACGCTCAGCCGACGAGGGAGAGGACGTCGGTACCGCCGGGCGGCCCGTCGTAGACCACCGCTCCATCACGAAGGGCGACGCACCGGTCGGCCTTGGCCACATAATCCAGCTGATGGGTGGCCACGATCACGGTGGCGCCGGCACCGGCCGCATCGTCGATGAGCTCGATGAACGCTTCCCGGCCCTGCGGGTCCAGTCCGACGAAGGGCTCATCGACGATCAGGACCCCGAAGGGCCGGATGAGCCCCAGGAGGATGGCCGTCTTCTGCCGTAGGCCCCGGCTGAACCGGGACGGCAGGTCATCGGCCCGATGGGACAGGCCAAGATCCTCGATCAGGGCGACAGCTCGCTCCTCCCAGTCCTCCGCCTCGTGCAGTCGGCAGGTGTACTCGACGTGCTCGAGGACCGACAGGTCGTCGTAGAGCACCGGGTTGTCCGGCAGGTACGACAGGACGGCGCGGGCCTCGATCGATCCGGCGGGGACGCCGGCGACCTCCACGCTCCCCCCGCTGGGCTCGAGCAGGCCGGCAGCCATGCGCATGAGGGTCGTCTTACCTGACCCGTTGTGGCCCACCAGGACGACCCGCTGGCCGTCAGGAACGACCAGGTCCAGCGGCTCGAGCGCAACCAGGTCGCCGTAGGTCTTGGTCAGGCCGACCGTTGCCAGCGCCGGGGGGTCGGCGGGGGCCGATGGTGAAGCCATGAGGCCGCTGAGGTTACCCGGTCCGCCGGCGGCGGAGAGGGGCGTGCTCAGGTGGTGGCGGCCGGACCTTTGCGCGAGTCGCCGGCCTCGGCCATGGCCGAACTGAACGAGGCTCGGATGTTGTCGCGGTAGCGCAGCCAGGCCCCGACCAGGATGACCAGGATCAACAAGGGTGGTTCGAGACCGATGACCGACTGGAGCGCACTCACGTGGGCCGCCGGCGACCGTCCGCCGAGGATGGGGGCGATCCCGGCCGTTGCCACCACCGGCGGGATGAGGATGCGGCCGATGGCCCGGGCCCCGGCGGCCTCGGGGGGCAGCATCACGTCGCTCGAGCTGAATGTGCTGGGTGCTCCTTGCACGACGCTGATCGTCGCACTGGCGGTGGCCGCCAGCCCGGCCGGCACGACCACCACGGCGCCGAGCTGGATGGCGTTGGCGTCCCCCCCGGTGACGGCGACGGCGGCCGCGTAGCCGATCAGGGAGACGAGGATCATCAGCACTGCGGACGGCCCGAGCTGGCGAAGAGCCAGCAGCCCGGCGTTCACCGCGTACTCGTCTCTGCGGTCCGGATGGTCGATCTCCTGGGCGAGGGGCTCGACGGCGTCGAGGGCGGCTACGTACAGGGCGGCACCGGCGACCAGCACCAGCGGCGTGGTCCCCCGCCAGACCCCGACGGTGGCCACCCCGGCGATGGCACCCAGCACAGCCAGGCGGGCGAATCGCAGCGCCGGGAAGCGAAGGATGCCGTGCCAGCCCCGCCGCCACACCGGCAGGGCTCGACGCCGGGCGATCCCGCCCAGCCCGACGCTGCGGGGCAGACGGAACCACGGTTTCTGGCGGGGTAGCTCCTGGGACAGTTGACGGCGGAGCACGACGACGGTTCTCAGGTCGCGGAGGGTGGCGGCGAACCGGATCTGGCCAACGAGGGTGGACCGGCTCTCGGCCGCCTCGATGGAGCTGCCGGCCACGGTCACCAGGCCCACGCCCACGCAGACCGCGGCCACGGCCACGCCGGCGAGGCCGAGGGGCCGGAACCGCAGGGGCCACAGGGCCACGTCGCCGAGCAGCGTCGTCGGCGACGTCGTCGTCTTGGCTGCCAGGTCGGCTCCGGACCAGGCGGCCACTGCGAATGCCAGGCCCGAACCCACCCACCGGCCCCACCGACGCCCGGCCACCACCATGGCCAGCCCGAGCGATGTGGTGGCGGCCACCAGACCCACGCCCGCCCCACACGCCACCCAGGCCACGAATCCGCCCGGGAGGCGCCGGAAGGCGAGCAGCCCGGCCAGGGCACCGGAGCCGGCCCCGACGACGGTCCCGAAGCGCAACTGGCGGATGGCGACGGGCCTCAGCGCCACGGCCCGGTCGACCGGGGACAGCAGCACGTGGCGCACATCGGCGGCCTCGATCACCAGGGGGCCGCCCCGGCCCCCCGAGCGCAACCCGATGGCGAAGCTGACGGCGATGACCACCCCGACGATCTGGGGGCCGCGCTGGACGACCCGCATGACCGTGGCGTGGTCGACCCGGACGTCTCCGGTCACCCCGGAGGCCAACCACACGGCCACGCCGAGGATGACGGCGGTGATGTACACCTTGTACAGGGCGTCGAACGGATCGAAGTCCTGTGTCCGGCGGCGGCGGCGGGCCCGGCGCAGATCGACCAGGGCGGCCCGAGCGCCGTCGCCCTCGAGGTCGTCGTCCACGTCCACGACCGTACCGGGTGCCTGATGCTCCGACAGCTGTTCGCTAGAGTTTTCCATCGGTCCAACACCACCATCCAGGCGGGGGAAGCTCCGCCGGGGACACCGGTGGGGCCGGCGCAGCCCGTGGGGGCGGCGCAGCGGCGGGGCCCTGGCGGCGATCACGGTCATGCTGTCGTTGCCCAGCGTCAGCGCCGCCGGCGCTGCCCCGGGAACGGCGCCGACTCCGCCACCCGTCCCGGCCCCAACG
>JALYVP010000256.1 GCA_030853185.1 Actinomycetota bacterium
ACATGGCCGCATACGTGACGCCGTGATAGGACGGGCGCCGGCTCACCACCACCGTTCGCTCCGGGTGACCGGCCCGGGCTTGGCCGATCCGGGCCAGCTTGATCGCCGTCTCGACCGACTCCGAGCCTCCGGAGGTGAGAAAGACCCGGGCGTCGGACATCGGCGCCAGGGCGGCCAACCGGTCGGCGAGGGCGTCAGCAGGCGGGTTGGTGAACCGGTCGAAGGTGTGAAACACCTCGAGCCGCCGCATCTGGTCGGCCACCGCCTCGGCGATCTCGGGTCGCCCGTGCCCGACGTTGCAATACCACAGGCTGCCGAGCGCGTCGATGTAGACCCGACCCTGGGCGTCGGTCACCTCTGCGCCCGCTCCGGCAACGATGTCGACGAAGGCGCTTCGGGCGGCGCCGGGCCGGGCAAAGGGATGCAGGAAGCTGGGAATGCTGCCATCGCGGGTCATGGGTCTCATCCTCGCGCCCGAACCGGGCGGATACGACCGGCGCGTCGGCTTCGTCCTGAGCCCTTCACCGCCGGGGCATTCTCGCCGTTTAGTGTCATGGCCAACAAGAGGGGCGGCGCCGGCCATATGGAAGGCGATACGAGCAGGAAAGCAGACCTCCTCAACAAATGCATACCCTTGCCCATTCGTCAACGCTAGGGCATAGTGTGTGCTACATCTCAAGGAAAGGCAGCCGTGGCCAAAGAGACCATCATCCGCATCACGGACGACATTGACGGTAGCGAGGCGGTGGAGTCGATCCGCTTCGGTTTCCGAGGAACCAACTACAGCATCGATCTCAACGCAAAGAACGTAGCGGCCATCGAGAAGTCTTTCGAGAAGTGGATTCAGCACGGCCAGAAGTTCGATGCCGGCACGACGCGGTCCCGCCAGCGGCGAGCAACCATCGCAAACAAGGATCAGACCGCCGCCATCCGCGAGTGGGCGAAAGCGAACGGTTACAGGGTCTCGGATCGCGGGCGCATCGCCGCGGAAGTCCGGGATGCCTACAACGCCAGCCGCTAGGCCTTCTCGTTTTACCCGGCGACATCAGTGAGGGGGAGTTCGAGCAAATGGTTGCCGACGCCCTCGATGGCATTCCCGAGGTTCTGGGTCGCCGGATGCAGAACGTCGCCGTCACCGTCGCCGATTGGCCCACCTCCGAGCAGCTGGGTGGTCGCGAGGGGACCCTCCTCGGTCTGTACGAGGGTGTCGACCTGACGCGGCGCTCCCCGCTGTCGTACGGCGGGGCCATGCCCGATCGCATCACCATCTTTCGCGAGCCGATCACCCGCCTGGCCCAGGATGAGGCGGACCTGAGGCGCATCGTCACCACCACGGTGATCCACGAGGTCGCTCATCACTTCGGGATCTCCGATGCGCGCCTCGAGGAGCTGGGCTGGGCGTAGGACCAGAGCGTAGGACCGAAACCCCTACCCGTCGGTGTCGAAGACCTCGACGGGAGCCGTGGTCAGCAGCCGGTCCGCAAGCTCGAGCTTCAGCTCGCTCAGGCGGCGCTCATCGTCGATGCTGCGGTCGTCCTTGCGGGCCAGGGAGACGAACTCGTCGGTGACGATGCCCTTCCGTACCAGGAGCGTGACCACCCGGTCGCGGTAGGACAGACGGAACACGAACGCTTCGAGGGTGTCGCCTCGCTCGGGTCGTTCGAGGCTGAGATCGATGACATATCGGCCTTCGGTCACGCTGCGGGTCACCAGCTCGAAGCCGTCGCGCGCCCCCGGACCACGGAACGGCGTGTCGACCCTGACCTCCCGGCGCTCGATCGGCCTCTCGGGGTCGAGCATGGGAAAGCCGCAGCGCATCGCCTGGTAGGCCAAAGCCACCCCGGCGGGACTGCCCGGGCCGCTGTAGCGCAGCATCTCCGCAAACGAGAAGGCCAGATTGGTGTCCTCGTCGAGCACCTCGATCGGGCTGGTCACGACCATGAGCTGAGCGTACTGCCCGCCCTCCGCTCGACCTGGCCGTGACCGGCGGGCCTGGCGGCGCGCCGAGCGGGCCGACGAAGTAAGGTCAGGGCAGGGAAGGGGGCAGACATGACCGAGAAGTCTCCCCGCAAGGCAAGCGCCAAGAAGCCCGGCAAGTCCTTGAAGGAGAAGCGCCGGGAGAAGAAGGGCAAGCTCGAGACGCGCAAGGGCCTCAACCTCTGACGCCAGGCCTCAACTTCTGTGACTGAGCTCCTCAGCGTTGTTCGCAGAGCAATGGGTAGATGTCGCGCGGGCTCAGTGGCTTGATGAGGTAGGCGTCCGCGCCCGAGGAGATGGCGGCCAAGCGGGTGTCGTCGTTGTCGTGGAACGTGCAGATGACGATCCGCAACGCCGGGCGGGCCTTCCTCAAGGCGGCGATCGTTTCCAGCCCGCGGGCAATGGGGAGCTGGATCTCCACCACCACGGCGGTGGCGTCGAGGCGGTCGACGGCGTCCACCGCCCCCGCCGCATCTTCGGCGAAACCGACGATGGTGACGTCGTCACCCCCCAGTTCGGTCACATGACCCATGAGCTGGCGACGCTCGTGACGATGATCGATGATCACCACCCGCACCCCGTTGGGCGACGCGCGGTTCGTGGTCGGTGCTGTTGTCGATGCGCTTGGCGCTCCCATGGGAACCGCCGATCTGCCCTTGGGCAATTGGTCGCCCGACATGAGCAACCACGCCGAGCGTACACCCCTCTCCGGGACTCCACCCAGAACGTGGCCGAGCTTGAGATCGGCAAGCTGGGGCCGGCGGCCGCGCGTCGCGCCTGGCACAGGTGCCTCTGGTCGACGCTGGCGTCGCCTGCCTACGGGGCCGCAGTGGCGCTGGCGCCGGTGGTGCCGGTGGTCGACCCGCCGGCGGGCTTGGGCGCGATGATGCGGGTGGCGGTGATCGTGGTGCCGGTCCGCTGGCCCACGACCCGAACTGTGGACCCCACGGGGAAGCTCGAAGCCGAGCTCGGTGCCTTCTTGGTTCCGAAGACGGTCTGGGGGGTGACGGTCACCGTCATGGAGACGCCCTTGGCGGTCTTCACCGTCCACGCTCCGCCGTTGACGGCGGTGACGGTTCCACGAAGACCAGGATGCTTGGTCTTGGTCGTGCCGGCCCCGTGCGCGCTAGCGGATCCGTGCGCCCCGGCCGCGGGGGCGGTCGTGGGCGGGGGAGATGCCTTGGCCGGGGCGGAGGAACCCGGGGAGGTTGCGGCGTAGGCGATGCCGCCCCCGGCCAGCGCCAGGACGGCGACGCCGCTGGCGATGGCCGCACCGACGTGGCGACGGATAAGGCTGGTTGTCTGTCCCATGCCTCCAGTGTCGGGGCCGGATGTTAGGCCCCGGTGAAGGCGGTGTGAGAGCCCGGTTCACAGCTTCGACAGGGCGGGGAGCACGTCTTCGGCGATGGTATCGACGACCCGCCGCCGCTCATCGTCCTGCTGGTAGGTGCTGCTGACCATGTCGATGCTGGTCCGCCGGGCCCAGTCCCCGTCCGCGTCGGTGCAGGTCCACGCGAAGACAGCGCCGGCGACCGCCCCAGGAGGCCGGCCATGTTCGGCCGCCGAGGCGTGGACCCGTCCGAGGCCGTCGGCCACCATCGCCGGGCTGACCATGTAGGGCAACCACACGTCGGCGAGGCGGCCCACCCGCTTCAGGGCGTTCCCCTTCCGGCCGGCCATCCAGATCGGCGGACCTGGGCGTTGGAAGGGGCGGGGTTGAGCTGCACCCGGTGAAGATGGGTGAACTCTCCGTCGAAGTCGACGGGCCCGCCGGCGAAGAGCAATCGGCAGACTGCCACCGCCTCCTCCAGACGCCGGAATCGGGAGGCCGGGTCCACCCCGCACGCCTCGAACTCCGCGGGGTACTCGCCGCCCGCGCCGAGGCCGAGCTCAAAGCGCCCGCCGGAGACCACGTCGAGGCTGGCCACCAGCTTGGCCAACAGCGCGGCGGGGTAGAGGGGGCCAGGGAGATGGTGCTCACCAGCCGGACGGTCCTGGTTGCTCCTGCCGCCGCCGCCAGGGCCACGAAGGCGTTGGGGACAGCACCGTGGAAGAAGGCGTGCTCACCGCACGCCACGTCATCGAAGCCCAGCGCCTCGGCGTGACTGGCGTCGTCGGCCAGCGTGGCCAGGTCGCCGACGGAGAGGCCGACCCTCACCGGAGCAGGCCGCGAACGTAGGCGGCCTGCCCGGCGTGTTGGAAGTCGTCGCCGACAACGCTCACCAGCCGTACGGCCAGGGTCACGGGCGGGTCCCACCGGTCGTCGATGACCCGGTCGAGGTCGTCACCGGCGAGCGTCGACAGGTACCGGGAGGTCTGGGCGTGGACCGCGTCGTGGTAGCTCAGCAACCGGCCGGTGTTCACCTTGACGGCAGAGACGTCGTCGCTGGTGTGGCCGTAGCCGGTTGCCGCCGCGTCGAACGGGAGTCCGAAGCGCTCGACCCAGCCGGCGGCCGTCCACACCTGCTCGAAGCCGGCGGCGCCGGCGATGTGGTCGTCCTGGATGCGGGTCAGGTGCCAGACCAGCCAGGCGATCGAGTTGCCCTGGCCGTCGGGGCGCGACGACAGCTCTTCGGGGCTGAGGTCGGCGACCACGCCGTGCACGGTGTCCCGGATCCGGCTGAAGGCGTCGTCGAGCAGATCTGCGGGGGTGATCGTCATGGAACCCACGCTACGTCTGCCTGACGGCGGGGTGATTCACACCAGGGCGAGGGTCGGGTAGGAGGCGCCGAGGAACGACTTGGGGTCGACGCCGACGACCCGGTCGAGCATGGTGGCGTAGACGGATCGGAAGTCGACGTTGTACTTGAGGTCACCGTCATTGAGGTCGGTCAGGGACGGTTGTTCACCGTAGAACGTGCCGCCTCGGACGGCCGGCCCGGCGACGAACAGCGGGGAGGCGGTGCCATGGTCGGTGCCGCCGCTGGCGTTCTCGGCCACCCGCCGCCCGAACTCCGAGTAGGTCATGAGGACGACGTCGGAGGCGCCCGGGTGCCCGTCGAGACCGTGGAAGAACCCGGTGACCCCGGCGTCCAGCTCGGCGAGGAGCCGCTCCTGGGTGGCCTTCTCCTCGCCGTGGGTGTCGAAGCTCGACAGGCTGACCTGGTACACCTGGGTCGGCGCGCCGGCCCGGATGAGGGATGCGACCAGACCAAGCTGGTCGGCGAAGCCCGCAGCAC
>JALYVP010000031.1 GCA_030853185.1 Actinomycetota bacterium
GTGCAGGTGGCCCTCGACGCCGGCGGGTCCGACAACGTCACCGTTGCCGTCGTCACCGCCGGGCCGCCAGCCGCCTGAGCCCAAGGCCGGGCCGGGCGACCGGCCCGGCGGAGCGCTGCTCGCTCAACCTGCGGGCAACCTACATCAGGCGCAGGCGGATGGTCTCGTCCATGTGCTGCAGGCGGGCCAGCATGTCCTCGGTGTAGTCCCGGGCGATGTCGGTGATCACGTAGCCGATGTCGCCCCGGGTGGCGAGGGCCTGGCCCTCGATGTTGACCCGGTGCTCGGCGAAGATGGCGTTGATGGCGGCCAGCACGCCCGGCGTGTTGCGGTGGATGTGGACCAGCAGGTGGCTGCCGCTGCGCTGGGCCAACTCCAGGTTGGGTAGGTTGACGCTGAGCGACGTCGTGCCTCGGCGGACGTAGTCGACCAGCTTGTTGGCCACGAACCCGCCGATGTCCACCTGCGCCTCCTCGGTGCTGCCCCCGATGTGGGGGGTGAGGATGACGTTGTCGAGACCCTGGAGCTCCGAGACGAAGGGCTCGCCGGACCTGCCCGGTTCCTTGGCGAACACATCGACGGCGGCGCCGGCCAGGTGACCTTCGGTGATGTGGCAGGCCAGCGCGGCGTGGTCGACGACGAAGCCGCGCGACAGGTTCAGGAAGAGGGCGCCCTTGCGCATGGCGGAGAACTCGGTCTCCCCGAACATCATCCGGTTGTCCGGCCGGCCATCGACGTGGAGGGTGACCACGTCCACCTCGCCCAGCAGCTCGGCCATCGAGGCGCACCGCTTGGCGTTGCCCAAGGCCAGCCGGTCGGCGGTGTCGAAGTACGACACCGACATACCCAGGTTCTCGGCCAGGACCGAAAGCTGCGTGCCGATGTTGCCGTACCCGACGATGCCCAGCCGCCGGCCCCGGACCTCATGGCTCCCGGCCGCCGACTTGTCCCACCGGCCGGCGTGCATCGACCGGTTCTTACCGGTCAGACCCCGGGTCAGGGCGATGATCTCGGCCAGAGCCAGCTCGACCACGGAGCGGGTGTTGGAGAAGGGGGCGTTGAACACCGCCGTCCCCCGGCGGCCCGCCCCGCCCAGATCGATCTGGTTGGTACCGATGCAGAAGGCGCCGACGGCCAACAGCCGGCGGCCGGCGGCCAGGGCCTCGTCGGTGACCTGGGTGCCGCTGCGGACGCCGAGGAGCTCCACGTCAGCGATCCGCTCGAACAGCTCGTCGCGTCCGAGGGCGTACGGCAGCTGTTCGACCTCGAAGCCGGCGGCGGCCAAGACGTCAGCCGCCCCCGGGTGGATGTTCTCCGCCAGCAACGCCCGCCCGCCGGAGCGAACGAGCGTTGGGGTCACCTCGTCGAGGGTCTCGATCTGCATGACGGCAGGCTATCGGGACGAACCCCGGAGCCTTCCCGGGGTTGACCCCTCATGTTCAGGGGCGGCGGGTCCCACCCCGGCGCCTGTCCCAGAGCCACCGCAAGGTGAGGAACTCCAGGATGCGCTTCAACACCTCAGATTGCCGACTGGTCGCGGTTGTCCGACGACCCAACCTGGCGATCGGTTTCGCGGCTGGAGTCTTCGCCCTCCTCGTGGCGGCCGGCTTCCTTGCCGTCCTTGGCGGAGATGTCCTCGCCGCGGCGGTTGATGCTCTCGCCGACATCATCCGGCGCCATGGCGGAGTCCGGCTGGTCGGCATCAGATCCCGGCTGCACGGGCTCGTGCTCCGCCGCCTTGCTGCCATACGCACGCGCCGTGCTGTCGGACTCCGGCCCGCTCGGAGCATCGCCTCTTCCCTCGTAGGGCGGGACGGCAGAACCCTCGGTGCTGACCTCACCACCCGGATCGGGGTTGGCGCCGCGGGAGTAATCGTCGCCGACGCTATCTCTGCTGGGGTTTTTTGGGTCTGTCTCGGCCATGAAAGGCCTCCTGACGTTGGTGATGGAAGGTGAGCGGGGACGGCCCCCCACTGATCTGGCCGCTCGATATCCGCTGGTGAATATCTACCCGTTCATCCGATTTCTCACACACGCCCATTAGGTGGTGTAGTCGGCGTTGATCCGCACGTAGCCGTCGGAGAGATCGCAGCCGTAGACGGTGGCGGCCCCCCGGCCCGGCGCTCCTCCGGCGTCGACCCCGACGTCGACCTCGATGTCGACGTGATCGGCGGCCATGACCCCGGCCAGGCGGGCCAGGCCGTCCTCGTCGGGCACAGCCGGGTAGGCCTCGAGGTCCCCGAAGCGGATGACCACCCGGTCGGGGTGGATGTCGGTGTCGGCGGAGCACTTGCCGATGGCCATGGCCACCCTCCCCCAGTTGGGATCGGCACCGTGGACGGCCGTCTTGACGAGGGGAGAGTTGACGATGGCCTTGGCCACCCGCCGGGCCTGGTCGCGGTCCCGGGCCCCGGTGACGGTGACGGTGATCAACCTGGTCGCTCCCTCGCCGTCGCGCGCCAACTGCAGGGTGAGGTCCAGGCACACCTCCCACAGGGCGCTACCGAGGGCGCGGTCGGCGACCGGTCCGGCCGCCCCGCTGGCCAGCGCCACGGCGGTGTCGGAGGTGGAGGTGTCGGTGTCGATGCTCAGGCAGTTGAACGTCTCGTCGATGGCCCTCCGCCACAGCCTGCTCAGCGTGGGAGCATCCACCGCCGCGTCGGTGAGGACGAACGCCAGCATGGTGGCCATGTTCGGCTCGATCATGCCGACTCCCTTGGCCACGCCCACCACCCGGGCCGCGCCCACCTGGCGGACCGCCACCTTCGGGTGGGTGTCGGTGGTCATCATGGCCGCGGCCACGTCGCCGGCGTCCGCGGTGAAACCGCCGCGCTGATCGATGCCGGCGAGGTGGGCGCGCAGCAGATCCATCGGGTAGGGGCGGCCGATGACCCCGGTGCTGGCCACCAGCAGCTCCTCGACGGGGACGCCGGTGGCGACGGCCACCAGGGAGGTCAGTTCGAGGGCATCGAGCCGACCCTGGGCGCCGGTGGCCACGTTGGCGTTCTTGGCCACCACCACCACGCCGCGGGCGTGCCCGGTGGCGGCCCGCGCTCGGCTGACCTCGACACTCGGACCGGCGAAGAGGCTCTGGGTGAACAATGCCGCGCTCGTCGCCGGGCCCGTGGCCACGATGACCGCAACATCGTCACCCTCGTCCCGGAGGCCGGCGTGACCGGTATGGGCTACGAAACCGGCCGGCAGCGGAACGGCTGCCGGCCGGGAAGTGACAGGAAGGGTCGAGGAGCTGGTCACCCGTCGATCTTGGCAGAGCCGGCGCTGAGAGCCGACCAGGTGGGCTCTAAGCCTCTTGGGGAACTTCCATCTGCTCGAGGCACCGGCGGATCTCCGACGCTCGGAAGCGGCGGTGGCCGCCGAGGGTCCGGATGGCCGTGATCTTGCCGGCCCGAGCCCACCGGGTCACCGTCTTGGGGTTCACCCGGAACAGCGCCGCAACCTCTGCGGGGGTGAGGAGTGCATCGGTTTGCAGTGCGTCGGCCATGGTCCGGAACCCTTCCATCAAGAGGTCTGATTCGGTCATCACGGTACGACTCGCCCTGTTGCGCTGTATATGGCCCATCCGGGCTATTTCTCCGGCCGGCAGAACTAGTCACCAGAACGGTGCACGCAGCCCAACGCGGCCGAACGTCAGCAACCGGGCGGCGGCGTCAAAGGATGAGGGCGGCGCCGTCAGTGCAGAGCGGTGCGGACGTGGACCTGGCCCGATCCGGGCACCAGCCGGCCCAGCTCGAACGGCTCGTGGCCGGCGCCACCGAGCACGGTGACGGCCTCGTCGACCTCGCCGGCGGGCAGGACCACGACCATCCCGACACCCAGGTTGAACACCCGAAGCATCTCGGCGTCGGCGACCCGACCGGCTCCGGCGATCTCGGCGAAGATCCGGGGGATGGTCCAGGGCCGCCGGTCGATGACCATGTCGACGTCGGCGGCCATGACCCGGGGCAGGTTGCCGGGGAGGCCGCCCCCGGTGATGTGGGCGATGGCGTGCACCTCGACGGCGCCCAGCAGGGCGAGGATGGCCGGGGTGTAGATCACCGAAGGCCGCAGCAGCTCGTCGGCCAACGATGCCGACGCCCCCTCCCACGCCGGGCCGTCCAGGTCCCGGCCGGCGTCGACGAGCAGAGCCCGGCGGGCGAGGGAGTACCCGTTGGAGCGCAGCCCGGGCGACGGGATGGCCAGGGCCACATCGCCGGCGGTGGTCCGGGCCGGGCCGTCGATGATCCGTTCCTTCTCCACGATGCCCACCGCGAAACCGGCCAGGTCGACCTCGCCGGGCTGCAAGAGGCCGGGGTGCTCGGCCAGCTCCCCGCCGACGATGGCGCATCCCGCCGCCCGGCAGCCGGCGGCGATGCCGGTCATCAGGGCGCGAACCTGGTCGGGATCGACCCGGCCGAGCAACTGGTAGTCGAGGAAGAACAGCGGCTCCGCCCCGCAGCACACCAGGTCATCCACACACATGGCCACCAGGTCGATGCCCACCGTGTCGAAGCGCCCGGTGGCGGCGGCCACCGCCATCTTGGTGCCCACACCGTCCGTGCCCGACACCAGCACCGGGTGGCGGTACCCGGCGGGCACCTCGAACATCCCGCCGAAGCCACCGATGGCGCCCAGCACCCCGGGCCGCTGGGTGGTGGAAGCGATCAGCTCCCGGATGGCGTCGATCGCCCGGTCGGCGGCGTCGATGTCGACGCCGGCATCGGCGTAGGTCAGGCGCGAAGCGAGGCTGGTACCCGGACCGTCTGCGCCCGGATCCCCCGTGGCCTCAGACGGCACTACGGATCGCCGGCGCCCCCACCGGTACGGCCACCGGGTAGTCGCCGGTCAGGCAGGCGTCACAGAAGCCCGCCTCGGGGACCCCGGTGGCCTCCTTGAGCCCCTGCAGCGACAGGTAGGCGAGGCTGTCGGCCCCCAGGTAGTCGCGCACCTCGTCGACCTCAGCGTTGGCCGCGATCAACTCCGACGGAGACCCCGTGTCAAGGCCGTAGTAACACGGCCAGCGGTACGGCGGGGACGAGATCCGCAGGTGGACCTCGGCCGCTCCCGCCTCCTGCAACATGCGGACCATGGCTCTCGTCGTGGTGCCCCGGACGATGGAGTCGTCCACGACCACGACCCGGCGACCGGTGATGGCGTCGCGCAACGGGTTGAGCTTGCGCCGCACCCCCTGGGCCCGCTGGGCCTGGTCGGGGACGATGAACGTCCGCCCGATGTAGCGGTTCTTGACCAGCCCCTGGCCGTAGGGGATGCCGCTGCGGCGGGCGAAGCCCTCGGCGGCGGGAAGGCCCGAATCGGGGACACCCATGACCATGTCGGCGGCGACCGGGGCCTGGTCGGCGAGCACCTCGCCCATCCGGATGCGGGCGCTGTGCAGCTCCTGGCCGTACAGGCGGCTGTCGGGCCGGGCCAGGTACACGAACTCGAACAGGCACAGCTTGGGGTCGATCCGTTCCGGCGGCCACGGGTTCGACGAATGGAGGCCTTCGGCGTCGATGGCAAGGACCTCGCCCGGTTCCAGCTCCCGGACGAACGTCGCTCCCACGATGTCGAGGGCGGGGGTCTCCGAGGCCAGCACCCACCCCCCGCCTGCTCCCCGGTCGGTAAGCCGTCCCAGGCACAAGGGCCGGAAGCCGTTCGGGTCGCGCACGCCGATGACCTGGGTGTTGTCCACCAGCACGAGGGAGAATGCCCCCTCCAGGCTCGGTCCGACCGAGTGCAAGGCATCGACCAGATCGGCATCGGGTTTGGTTTCGAGGTGACGGGCCAGCAGCTCGGCGATGAGATCGCTGTCATTGGTGACAACACCGGGCAACATCCCCGCTTCGGCCGCCAGAGCCTCGGTGTTCGTCAGGTTGCCGTTGTGACCCAGAGCCAGGGCCCGGGTCCCCGCCGCCCGGTAGACCGGCTGGGCGTGCTGCCAGGTCGACGATCCCGTCGTCGAGTACCGGGTGTGCCCGATGGCCCGGTCGCCCTCGAGGCCGGCCAGGCGGTACTCGTTGAACACGGTGGTGACCAGACCCATGTCCTTGACGATCACGATCTCGGCGCCGTCGCTGATCGCCATCCCCGCCGACTCCTGGCCCCGGTGCTGCAGGGCGTAGAGGCCGTCAAAGGTCAGGTGGGCGACCGAACCGCCCGGGGAGTACACCCCGAAGACCCCGCATGCCTCGCGGGGCGGCGTGTGGTCAACCTCGCCGGCGGGAGGGTCGGGGATCACTGCCGGGTCGTGGCGGTCCGCAGGCACGTGCCCCATCATCTCATGCCGGGTGGGTGTTGCGGTCATTCTCGGTGCCGACCACCCCTTACGCTGGGACGGTGATCGACCTCCACACCCATTCGACCGTCTCCGACGGCAGCGACCCGCCCGCCAGGGTCGTCGACCTGGCGGCCGACGCGGGGTTGACCGCTGTGGCTCTGACCGACCACGACCGCCTCGACGGGCTGGCCGACGCCGCCCGCCGCGGCGCCGAGCGGGGCATCGAGGTCGTCCCCGGTTGCGAGCTGTCCTGCGAACACCCGGGCACCATGCACGTGCTCGTGTATTTCGTCAATGCCGGCGACGGGCCCCTCCAAGACGAGCTCGACTGGTTGCAGCGGGCACGCGATGACCGCAACGGCCTGCTGGCGGAGCGCCTGGCCGACATGGGTCTACCGGTCAGCCTCGAGGAGATGGAGAGGGAGTCCGGTGGGACGGGCACCGGCCGGCCCCACGCCGCCGCCATCCTGGTCCGCAAGGGTGTGGTGGCGAGCGTGCAGGAGGCCTTCGACAGGTACCTGGCCAAAGGTCAGCCGGCCTATGTATCGAAGAGCCGGCTCAGCCCGGAGGACGCGCTGCGCCTGGCCCGGGCGTCGAGGGGCGTGACGGTGCTGGCCCATCCGCTTTCGTTGGGGCTGGACCCCGCCTCGCTCGAGCGCCAGATAGGCGAGTTGGCCGGCCTCGGCCTGGCCGGCGTCGAGTGCATCTACGGTCGCTACTCCCCCGATGACCGCTCCGGGCTGGCGGACCTGGCCGCCCGCCACGGCCTGGCTGTCACCGGCGGATCGGACTTTCACGGCACCTACAAGCCCGACCTGTCGGTGGGGATCGGGCGGGGGGACCTGGCCGTCGGCGACGAGCTCCTCGACCACCTGCGGGAGCGGACGCCGGCGTCCTGAGCCGGCCGCCCAGATTCTTCGGGAGCCGCGGCGCGCGCCGGGATCAGCCGGGGGCGAGAACCTGGGGCAGGGCCGAGCGCCACGCGTCGCGAGCCTCGTCGAGCGTCAGGTCCATCGACCCCTCGATGATCAGCCGGTCGCCGCCCGCCACGCCAATGTCCTCCACGGCCAGTCCGGCGGTGGCGGCGCGGTTGGTGAGGTCGCCGAGCACGGCAGCGGGCACCGAGCACACGACCCTGGATGGTCCCTCGCCGAACAGGTCGGCGGTGGTCGCCAGACCTCCGACCCGGAAACCGACACCGCGCTGCACGGCCATCTCGGCGAGGGTCACAGCCAGACCCCCGTCGGAGATGTCGTGGATGCCGTCGACGAGGCCGTCGTTGACCACCGCGGCGACGAGGTCCAGCAGCCGGCGGTGCCCGGCCAGGTCGATGGGGGCCAGCGTCCCTCGGTGCTCGGCGTGGACATCCCAGGCCCAGCGCGACCCGCCGAGGGAGACGGCGGCGTCGGGCAGGGCCACGACGACGATCCTGCTTCCCGCCGTCAGGCCGATCCCGGGCGGCGGCACCTCCAGGTGGCGGACCAGGCCGATGGTGCCGACCACGGGGGTGGGATCGATGTCGCGCCCCCGGCTCTCGTTGTAGAGGCTCACGTTGCCCCCGATGACCGGGATGCCGAGGGCGGTGCAGGCCTCGCTCATGCCGTCGATGGCCTCGGACAGCTGCCACATGACCTCGGGGTGCTCGGGGTTGCCGAAGTTCAAGCAGTTGACCAGGGCCACGGGCGTGGCCCCCACGCATGCCAGGTTGAGCGCCGACTCGGCCACCACCGCGACCGTGCCGGCGCGGGGGTCGAGGGCGCACCAGCGCCCGTTGCCGTCGGTGGACAGGGCCATCGCCGCCGCCGCCCCATCGCCGGGCCTCACCCCGGGGGCCCGGAGGCGCAGCAGGGCGGCGTCGCCTCCGGGGGCGACAACGGTGTTGCAGAACAGCTGGTGATCGTATTGCCGGTACACCCAGGACGGGTCGACGAGCAGGGCCAGCAGTTCGGCGGCGACATCGCCGGGAGCACCCACCGAGATGTCCGCGGCCGCCCGCTCGTCGAAGTCGGCGGGCCGGCGCAGCGGCCGGTGGTAGACCGGGGCGTCGTCGTGGAGGGTGGAGGCGGCCACGTCGGCCAACACGTCACCGTCCCAGTCGGAGACGACCCGGAGCCGACCGCTGTCGGTGACCCGGCCGACGACGCTGGCCGCCACCTCCCACCGCCGGCACAACTCGAGGACCCGGCCCAGGTCGTCAGGGGTGACGATGGCCAGCATGCGCTCCTGGCTCTCACTCGTCATGATCTCCCACGCCTCCATGCCGGGCTCCCGCTGGTGAACGGCCGAGACGTTGACGTCCATGCCCACGCCCCCGCGGGACGCCGTCTCGCTGGTCGCGCAGATCAGTCCGGCACCGCCCAGGTCCTGGATGCCGATCACCAGGTGAGCGTCGAGCAGGTCGAGGCAAGCCTCGATGAGCCGTTTCTCCTCGAAGGGGTCGCCGACCTGCACGTTGGGCCGCTTGGCCTCCTCGGCGGCGGCGTCGGCGCTGAACCCGGCCGACGCCAGCACGCTCACCCCTCCGATCCCGTCCCTACCGGTCGACGACCCGAAGAGCACAGCCAGGTTGCCGACCCCGGTGGCCGCCCCGAGGACAAGCCGATCCGTCGGCAAGAGACCGCAGCAGAGCACGTTGACCAGAGGGTTGTCGGCGTAGCACTCGTCGAAGACGATCTCGCCGCCGACGGTGGGGACACCGACCGAGTTGCCGTAGCCGGAGATGCCGGCGACCACGCCCGAGGCGATCCAGCGGGAGCGGGCATCGCTTGTCGGTCCGAACCGCAGCGGGTCCATGATGGCGACAGGCCGGGCTCCCATGGTGAAGATGTCACGCAGGATGCCGCCCACCCCGGTCGCCGCCCCCTGGTAGGGCTCGATGGCCGAGGGATGGTTGTGGCTCTCGATGCGCAGGGCGACGGCCAGGCCGCCGCCGGCATCGATGACCCCGGCGTTCTCGCCCGGGCCGACGAGGACCAGTTCTCCCTCCGTCGGGAGCCGGCCGAGGTGGACCTTTGACGACTTGTAGGAGCAGTGCTCGCTCCACATCACGGCGTACAGGGCCAACTCCAGATGGTTGGGCCGGCGTCCCAGGAGTCGTTCGATGGCTGCTGCCTCGTCGTCGGTCAGACCGAGGGCGCGATGCAGAGCGGGGTCCACCGGGACGAACCTAGCCTCGATCCGAGCCTCCAAGAATCCTCCTGAACACCGTCGACGTCACCCGGGGCTCACCAGGCCTGACTCGTAGGCGGTGATCACCAACTGGGCCCGGTCCCGGGCATGGAGCTTCATGAGGAGGCGGGAGACATGGGTCTTGGCCGTGGCCACGCTGACGTAGAGGCGCTCGGCGATCTCGCCGTTGGACAGGCCGATGGCCACCAGGCTCAGGACCTCTCGCTCGCGGCCGGTGAGAGCGTCGAGCATCTGCAGCGAGGCCCGCCCGCTGGGAGCCTGGAGCGAGAACTCCCCGATGAGCTGGCGGGTGACGCTCGGCGCCAGGAGGGCGTCACCGGCGGCGATCACTCGGATGGCGGTGAGGAGATCGTCGGGGGGCGTGTCTTTGAGCAGGAAGCCACTGGCCCCCCCGCGGAGAGCGGCGAAGACATACTCGTCGAGGTCGAAGGTGGTCAGGATCAGCACCCGTACCCCGGCCGTCTCCTGGCCCCCGACAATCTGCCGGGTGGCTTCCAGGCCGTCGACGCCGGGCATGCGGATATCCATGAGCACGACGTCGGGCACCTCGACGCGGGCCAGGTGGACGGCCTCGGTTCCATCGGCGGCCACACCGACGACGGTCAGGTCGGGAGCCGAGTCGACAAGGAGGCGTAAACCGGCCCGGACCAGGACATGATCGTCGGCCACGATCACCCGGAGGCTCACCGGACGGCCCTGCCGAGCGGAAGGTGGGCGGCCACTCGGAACCCGCCCTCCACGCGGGGACCGGTGACGAGACGACCCCCGAAGAGGCCAACCCGCTCCCTCATCCCCACCAGCCCGTGGCCCGTGCCGCCCCCCCGGGACCCGGCGTTGGCACTGCCACCGCGACCGTCGTCGGTGACCTCCACGGACACCTCGGCCGCCTCATAGCGGACGGCGACGGTGACGAGGCTGGGATGGTCGGCGTGGTTGACCACGTTGGTGAGGGCCTCCTGGATGATCCGATAGGCGGAGAGGTCGACACCGGCAGGCAACGGGCGAGGGTCACCGTCCACCCGAAGCCTCGTGGGCAGCCCGGTCTTTCCGACCTGGGTCACCAGCGCCTCGAGGTCCGCCAGCCCGGGGGAGGGGGCGAGGCTGGCCGAGGTCTGGCCGTCCTGGCGCAGGACTCCGAGCAGGCGCCGCATCTCCACCAGGGCGCCGCGGGTGGTGGTCTCGATGGCTGCCAGCGCCCTCCCCGCCTCCTCGGGCTGTGCCCCGGTCACGTGGTGACCGGCGCCGGCTTGGACGGCAATGACACTCATGGCGTGGGCAACGACATCGTGCAGCTCCCGGGCGATTCGTAGCCGCTCTTCGACCACCGCCCGGCGATCGGACTGCTGGGCCTGGTCGGCCACGTAGGCCCGCCGGCGACGGACGCTGTCGCCGATCACCCACACCGTCAGCTGGGTCAGGCCGCTGAGGGCACCACTGAGGACGCTGTTGCCCACGCTGGGTGGTGTGGCGGGCGCCAGGGCGAAGGTGATGGCGACCCCCGCCTCGACGGCGATCAGGGCGGCCACAGCACGGCGCCGCTCGGTTTGCACGGCCACGACGTAGAGGACCCAGACAGCACCGGTGGCGGTGACGGTGCGCCCGTCGAGGGCAAAGAAGACGACGGAGGCGACCAGCACGGTCCCGAGCACGGAGAGCGGGTAGCGGCGGCGGAGCGCCACCGGGAGGGTCGACAGGGCAGCCAGCGTGTAGGGCAGGAGAGGACCGAGGGGAAGCTGCGCCAGACCCGGGCGGTGACCGATCGCCACATAGGTGAACGAGACGGCGGCGAGCACCAGCGCGAGGGCGGCGTCGAGAGCCACCCAGTGGCGCGGACCGAGGCGTTTTGACAGCGGGGGGTGTACGCCGGGGCTCACGACTCGACGGTAGCGAGACCGGCGGGCTCAGGGCGTCAGCCTGGAGGTGGAGACAGATGTCCACCCCCAGCGGTACGCGGCGCACGTCCCGAGAGGGCCACCTACGTCCTCGGGGTGACGTCGAGAACCATCCGCACGCCCGACGACGCCTCGGACTCCATCGATCATCGTGGAGTCAGCCGCATGCAGCCGTGGCTGGCCGACGTCGACGGGCGATGAAACCGCCGGACAACAAGGAGTCCAACGATGAGATCGATGATGAAGCGGATCTGTGGAGTGGCAGCAGTCGCCCTCCTCGCCTTCGGTGCGACGGGATGCCACCTCGGTGCCTCCTTCCACGACTCGCCCGGAGTCCACGTGACCCACACGCCGCCGGGCGGCCATCCCGGGCCGGCCACGACACCCACCACCGCTCCCGGCCGGTAGTTGCTGGACGGCCGCTCAGGCGACGGGGAACGACACCGGGGCCCCGGCGGAGCGCAGCAGCGCCCCGAGCAGCACCCGACCGTCGGTGCCCCCGACCAGCGCGTCGCACGCCCGCTCCGGATGAGGCATCAGCCCCACGACGTTGCCGCCGGCGTTGGTGATCCCGGCGATGTCGTCGACCGAGCCGTTGGGGTTGTCGACGTAGCGAACGACGATGCGTCCCTCGGCCCGCAGCTCGTCAAGGGTGCGCGGGTCGCAGAGGTAGTTGCCCTCGAAGTGGTTGATGGGGATGCGCAGGCGCTGACCCGCGGGAACCCCGGTGGTGAGCACCGACCGGTCGCTCACCACCTCCAGCTCGACGGGGGCGCACACGAACGCCAGGCCGGCGTTGCGACCCAGCGCCCCGGGCAGGAGGTGAGCCTCGGTGAGCACCTGGAACCCGTTGCAGATCCCGACGACGGGGCCGCCGGCGGCGGCGAACGCCTCGATGGCAGCCATGATCGGCGAGAAGCGGGCGATGGCCCCGGGCCGCAGATAGTCGCCGTGGGCGAACCCACCAGGGAGGACGAGCGCGTCGATGTCACCGAGGCTGGTGTCGCCGTGCCAGACCAGGCGGCCGTGGCCACCCAGACCGTCGACGGCGCCGACCACGTCGTGCTCACAGTTGGTGCCGGGGAACAGCACCACCCCGACGGTTGCCGTCACGGCCCGTCCTCGACCGTGATCCGGGCGTCCTCGATCACCGGGTTGGTCAGGAAGCGCCGGCACAACTCGCCGGCGCGCTCGCCGGCGGCGGCCGCCGAGCTGGCGTCGACGTGGAAGCGGAACGCCTTGCCGGTCGCCATCCCGGTGACATCGTCGAAGCCCAGAGCCGGGAGGGCCCGCTCGATGGTTGCCCCCTGAGGGTCGGAGATCCCCTCCCGCAAGCCGACCTCGACGAACACTCGGAAGCGCATCAGCCGGCCTCCATGGGTCCGAGGGCCGGCCCCCCGGCTCCGGGCCACGCCGTGAACGGCAACCCGCTGAGCTGCTCGTAGGCGGCGACGTAACGGGTCCGGGTGGCGTCGACCACGCCGGCCGGGAGACCCGGCGGCGGTGGGCGCTTGTCCCAGCCGGTGCTCTCCAGCCAGTCCCGCAGGGGCTGCTTGTCGAACGAGGGGGGCGTCGTTCCCGCCTTCCACTCCTCAGCGGGCCAGAACCGAGACGAGTCGGGGGTGAGGACCTCGTCGCAGATGGCCAACCGGCCGTCGATGATCCCCAGCTCGAACTTGGTGTCGGCGATGATGATGCCCCGCTGGGCGGCCAGGTCGGCACCCTGGCGGTAGGCGTCGAGCGAGATGCGCCGGGCTTCGGCGGCGAGGTCCTCGCCGATCAGGGCCACGGCGGCATCGTAGGAGATGTTCTCGTCGTGGCCCTCGGTGGCCTTGGTGGAGGGCGTGAACACCGCTTCGGGCAGCTTCTCCGATTGCTGCAGGCCGGCCGGCAGAGCCTGGCCGTGCATCGTCGTGCTCCGGCGGTACTCGGCCCACGCCGATCCGGACAGGTAGCCCCGGACGATGCACTCGATGGGCAGCATCTCCGCCCGGCGCACCACCATGGTCCGGCCGGCCAGCTGCTCGGGGGCCTGGGCCTGGGGGGGAGCTCCGGTCGAGACGAGGTGGTTGGGGGCGACGTCAGCCAGCTGCTCGAGCCAGAAGGCGGTGATGGCCGTGAGCACCCGTCCTTTGTCGGGGATGGGCTCGGCCATCACCACATCGAACGCCGAGATACGGTCGGACGTGACGAAGACCAGGTGCTCGCCGTCCAACTCGTAGATGTCGCGGACCTTGCCCGACGCCAGATGGTTGAGGCTCATGGGGATTCCTCCAGACACAGGGGGCATCGTCACGATGACGGGAGCCATTCGGCTCGGTACGCGCCGAGGCGGCCGGCCAGATCGGCGTCAGCCACGGCGAGGATCTCGACGGCCAGGATGGCGGCGTTGGCGGCCCCATCGATGGCGACGGTGGCGACGGGCACACCCCTCGGCATCTGCACGGTGGCGTAGAGAGCGTCCACGCCGCCGATGGCCCCACCCGACAGGGGCACGCCGATCACCGGCAGGGTGGTCTGGCCGGCAACGGCACCCGCCAGGTGGGCGGCCATGCCGGCCCCGCAGATGATGATCCCGTAGCCCGACTCCCGGGCGGCCCCGGCGAAGTCGGCGACAGCACCGGGTGTCCGATGGGCGGACATCACATGCTCGGTGACCTCGACCCCGAAGCCGGTCAGGGTCTCGCGGACGGGAGCCATCTTGGACTGGTCATTGGCCGAACCCATCAACACAGCGACTTTCACGGACGAACCTCCTTGATGAACGCAGAACTTGGGGAATGAGCGGCGGCGATGTCACGGCGCCAGGTCATGCCCGGCCACCAGATCGAGCTGACCGCCCGGTAGGCCCGATCTCGGGCGGCACTCAGCGAGTCGGCGGTGGCCGTCACGCCCAACACCCGCCCCCCCGCCGTGACCAGACCGGAGCCGCCGCCAGGTGCGACCCCGGCGGCGTAGACCTCGACCCCGGGCTGGCCCGCGGCTACCGCCATCCCGGCGATAGGGTCGCCCGTGACCGGCGCCTGGGGGTAACCGCCGGCGGCGAGGACAACGCAGACGGCGGCGTCATTGCCAAAGTTGGGAGGATCGACCAGGTCCAGGCGCCCGTCGGCGGCGGCGGCGAGCACGGTGGCGACGTCTCCTTGCCAGCGAGGCAGCACCACCTGGGTCTCCGGATCGCCGAAGCGCACGTTGAACTCGAGCACCCGGGGACCGTTCGGGGTCAGCATGATCCCGGCGTAGAGGACGCCGCGGTAGTCGATGCCCCGCTCGGCGAGGGCGCGCAATGTCGGGTGCACGGCCCGGTCCATGACCTCGCCGACGATGTCGGCTCCTATCCCGGGCACCGGCGAGTAAGCGCCCATCCCCCCGGTGTTGGGACCAGTGTCGCCCTCCCCCAGCCGCTTGTGGTCCTGGGCCGGGGCCAGGGCCACCGCCCGGGTCCCGTCACAGACGGCCATGACCGACAGCTCCGGGCCGGACATGCCCTCTTCGACGACCACCCGGCGGCCAGCAGCACCGAACGCCGCCCCGGACAGCTTGGCCTCCACGTCGGCGATGGCCTCGTCGAGCGACCAGGTGACCAGCACCCCCTTGCCGGCGGCCAGGCCGTCGGTCTTGACCACCCACGGGGCGGGCAGGGAGCGCAGCAGCTCGACGGCCGGGCCGACCTCCTCGAAGGCTCCATAGGCGGCGGTGGGCACGCCGGCGGTGGCCAGGAGGTCCTTCATCCACGCCTTTGACCCCTCCAGCCGGGCTCCGTCGGCGCCGGGTCCGAACACGGGCCGCCCCTGGGCCCGGAGCCGGTCGGCCAGGCCATCCACCAGGGGCCCTTCGGGACCGATCACCCACAGGTCGGCCTCGACCTTGGTGGGGGGGGCCGTGGTCAGCGAGATGCCTGGGCCCGTCATGGCCGGATTGCCGGGGGCGACCACCACATCGGCGGTCCGGGCCAGGGCCACGGCCAGGGCGTGCTCGCGCCCGCCGGAGCCCACGACACAGACTCTGCGCCGCTCTGCCACCGCTCAACCGGGCACGGGGAAACGGACGAACTGGTCCCGTCCGGGACCGACCCCGACCACGCCGATGGGGATGCCGGTCTGCTCGGCCAGGAAACCGACGTAGTCACGCGCCTGGCGGGGAAGTTGCTCCAACTCGGTTACCGCCGAGGTGTCGGTTTGCCATCCGGGCAGCTCCGCGTAGACAGGCTTGGCCCGGTGCATCACGGACTGGTGATACGGCATGTGCTCGTAGCGGACACCGTCGAGCTCGTAGGTCACGCACACCTTCAGCGTCTCCAACGTGTCCAGGACGTCGAGCTTGGTCAGGGCCACCTCGGAGAGGGAGTTGAGGCGGGCGGCCTGACGGATCATCACCGCGTCGAACCACCCGGTCCGCCGGCGCCGGCCGGTGTTGGTCCCGAACTCGTGGCCGCGCTCGACCAGCAGCTCCCCCAGCTCGTCGTCGAGCTCGGTGGGGAAGGGTCCCGATCCGACCCGCGTCACGTACGCCTTGGCGATGCCCATGACGTCGGAGATCTCCCGGGGCCCGACGCCGGCGCCGACACAGGCGCCGCCGGCCACCGGGTTGGAGGAGGTCACGAACGGATAGGTGCCGTGATCGAGGTCCAGGAACGTGGCCTGGGCCCCCTCGAGCAGCACCCTCTGGCCGGCCTCGAGCGCGTGGTGGACGACGCCCACCGAGTCACCGATGAGCGGGGCCAGGGCCGGGGCGTACTCGTCGAGGTAACGGGCGGCGATGTCGTCGGCTGACAGGGGCAGCCGGTTGTAGACCTTGGCCAGGATCTGGTTCTTCTCCCGGAGGACCACGTCGAGCTTCTCCCGGAAGATCTTCGGGTCGAGGAGGTCCTGGACCCGGATGCCGATCCGGGCCGCCTTGTCCGAGTACGCCGGCCCGATCCCCCGCTTGGTGGTGCCCAACTTGTTGCGGCCGAGGAAGCGCTCGTTCAGCCCGTCGAGCTCCTGGTGGTACGGCATGATCAGGTGGGCCGAGCCCGACAGGCACAGGCGCGAGCAGTCCACACCGGCGTCGGCCAGGGTGGCCATCTCGGCCAGCAGGACGCCGGGGTCGACGACCACGCCGTTGCCGATCACGGGGGTGATGTGGCGGTACAGGATCCCGCTCGGCAGCAGCTGGAGGGCAAAGGTCCGACCGTCGACCACGATGGTGTGCCCGGCATTGTGCCCGCCCTGATAGCGGACAACGACCTGCATGTCGCGGGCCAAGAGATCGGTCAGTTTTCCCTTGCCCTCGTCACCCCACTGGGTGCCGACGACGACGGTGGCAGGCACGAGCGCTCCTCAACGTCTGGCAGAGAACAGCTGCGCAGCAGGTCGCTGGCGGACGATGCAGCATAGCCGAGCACCCGGCGGCCTCTCCCGGAGCCGCGTCGGCCCCACCAGGTAGCCGGGCAGACGCTTAGCGCCGACCGCCGTACATCGACCCGATGATCCGAAGCATGCTGATGTAGACCAGCACCAGAGCGGTCATCATGGCTAGGGCGGCCGACCACTCGGCGTCGGCCGGCAGGCCGGCGGCCTCGGCCTTGTCCACGAAGGCGAAGTCGTTGAACAGGTTGAGCACGGCGATGGCCAGGAACACCACGCCGAAGATCACGCCCAGGGGCCCGAAGCTGTTGAGCCCGGGCAGGGACAGGCCGACCAGGGACAGTCCGGCGACGATCATGATCCCGAAGCCGCCCATCATGGCCATGGCCGTCATGCGCGGGGTGACCTTGACCAGCCCGGTCCGGTACAGGGCGAGGGCGGCGATGAACACGGCGCCGGTGAAGACGATGGCGACGGGAACGATGCCGTGGCCGAGGGTGGCGTAGCTGGCTGAGATGGCTCCCAGGCCCAGGCCCTCGAGCACGGCGTAGGTGGGGGCGATCACCTTCGACCAGCGGACCTTGAAGTAGCTGAGGATGATCAGTCCGAAGGCCACCACCAGGCAGGCGAAGGCGAGGCCGACGGGCACGGCCAGGTAGCCGACGACACCGGTGGCGACGGTGATGACGGTGAGGGTGAGCAGCTTGTCGTAGGCCCGCTTGGCCTGGAAGGGCTCCGTGGGCGGCGCCCCTTGCGGCCCGGAGCCGCCCCCGCCGTACCGCTTGGGGTCATCGACGGGAGGAAGGCCACCGGGACCGCCGGGCTGGGGGATGGTCCCCTGGCCGAAGGGGCCGCCGGCGGGTGCGCCC
>JALYVP010000257.1 GCA_030853185.1 Actinomycetota bacterium
GCGGTCGGCGACCGCGGCCGAGTCTAGTCTTGGTGCGCGTCGAGCTCCCCGGCGACACGAGAAGGTAACGCGCCCCATTAGCGGTGCCGACGCAGCAGCGGACACGAGCTACACGACTTCGTCGTCTGCGCCGCCACCGACCTGCGTCCTGGAGATAGCCGCCGCCTCGGCCGACCCACAGCCAATGGCGCGCCTGGAAGCAATAGCCCAGACCTGTCTCCGCTTCGGAACAGAACGGCCCGGGCACTACCGCGTGCTCTTCGGCGCCACCAACTCCGGACCTGCCGATCTCGGCCTGCACCCTGTTGGGGAGCACCCCGGGGCCGCTTCTCACCGGGCGCTCGCCGCCGCCGCCTCCTCCGCGTGTCTGCCCCGCTCCCGGAACACTGCCGCCCTCGCACTCGCAACCGAGCTGTGGGCATCACTGCACGGCATCGTCGACCTACGCATTACCAAACCCGAACTACCATGGCCCGACCCCGGCACGCTGATCGACGCAGCACTGGCTGCCGTTCGCGTCAGTGCTGTACCGGGCCCGGACCCAGCACCAACGGAGTCCCCATGAAGCTGCTCGAAGCGGCGACGTTGATCATCACCGGGTTCGTCTCTTGCGCCGAGTTCGGCTCCTACGCCTTCGTCCACCCGGTGCTACGCCGGCTCCCCGTCACCGAGCGCATCACCGTCGAGCAGGGTCTGCTCAAGACGTTCGGGCGTGTCATGCCCGTTGGGATGACACTTTGCGTCGTGCTCGCCATCACCTCAGCCGCCAACCGCGGTGGGACCCGACCGCTGTCGTGGTCTGCGGCGGCGGCCTTCAGCGTCGCCGTGATCTTCACCGTCGTCGTCAACGTCCCGATCAACCTCGCCACCGGACACTGGGACGCTCAGCACCCACCCGCCGACTGGGAGCAAACTCGCAACCGCTGGGAGCGCTCCCAAGGCGTCCGTTCATGGCTGCTGCTCCTCGGGTTCGTTTTGGTATGCGCGGCCAAGCCACTTGACCTCGCCCCGAGCAACGCCCGAGGTATCAATCGACGAGCTGTGCGTCCGGCTTGAAGCCGCAACGTCGAAAGTCCCTGGGGCGCCGAGCCGACCACTCCGGCTCAGCTCGGACACTGGCGGCTCTCTTCGAGTCCCCGGCCCCTACGGAGATGGACCTCTTCGACGACCCTCTCCCGACGCGAGGCGAGGAGGGATCTCAAGATGGTGAATCCAGTTGTTCGCGAGAGTTAGCGAATACGAGACTCGCGACTATGGGCGAACGGTACGGAGCACGACGCGTTCACGTAAGCACCAGACGGGCGGGAGCAGGGTGCTCCGGTCGAAATGAGGGTCGTCCGCCACCTTGATGAGACCACCCGGCCTCCAGTGGCATGGGGTTCTGCCGGGCCGGGACTTACTATCTCACCATGGGGACCGCACTCGGGATCGCAGCGTTAGTCGTATCGATCGCGGCGGCTATCTTCGCCTACTGGGCTTTCAGAGCTGCTGATCGCTCGGCCTTCGCTGCGGAGTCACATGACCGCCGCGAGCGGGAGCCACGTCTCTCCCAACGACGGCGCCCGGCAATCTGGTCATTTACCGCATGAAGAACGACGGTCCCGAGGACCTCGGCTCAGGCGTACGCCAACCAGGCTCAGGCTGTCTGTTCCGGTTAGCCCAGAGCTGTTGCAGCTCGGTTGCGTCAGCGGCCGAAGCCGGGTCCTCGTCCAGGCCCTCGGGGCCGGGGGCGCTGGGGCTGGCCGTGAAGGGGGCTGTGCGCATCCCAGCGGGCGCCGGCGGCCTGGGGCCCCCAGCCGCCGGGGACGCCGAGTGCGCTGCGCTGATCGTCGATCGCATAGGCGGCGCGGTAGGCGGCGATGCCGGCGATGTCGTCAGCGGTGGCGTTGGCCAGTTCCGGCGTCCCATCTGCATTTGCATGGGACGGTCGACCTTTGATCGCCGGCGATTGCTCAACTATCTCGGACCGATTGCTCAATCATTGCTCAGATTCACCCGCGATTGCTCATCTTCAACCGCTCTCTACAAGGCGGCAATCACACGTTGGCCATGTTGGCGAAGCGGGTGTAATGGTCGAGGAAGGCCAGCTTCATCGTCCCGGTCGGCCCGTTGCGGTGCTTGGAGACGATGACCTCGGCCGTGCCTCGGTCGGAGGACTCGGAGTCGTAGATCTCGTCGCGGTACAAGAACATCACCACGTCGGCGTCCTGTTCCAGCGAGTTGTGGGCGACGATCCCGTTGGCGACGAAGTTGTGGGTGTCCTCGACCGTGGCATCGAACGTGGGCATCAGGCCGACCGGGGTGATCGCGGAGATCTTGTCCCAGAGGACATCTGGGCAGAGGTCGGAGTCGGCGGCGGTCGGGGTGGCCAGCTGGTCTCCTGGACCCAACTCGTCGAGGCGCTTCCATCCGTCAATGGTCCGGAAGCGGTGGTTGGCGGTCGCATCGACCTCGAGACCCGAGACCATCCGTAGCTGGAGGACGGGCTTGATTCCCGACGGAAATGCCTTCACGAGACGCCGAGGAACCATCTTCGATTGGTCGTCGAGGGACCAGACCAGAGGTTGCCCCTGACGGAGGACCAGCTCACCGAGGGTGACCTCCCGGCCGGTGTCGGCACGCAGGAGACGCGTGGATGCTGGCATGCATCCCGATTCACGAAGGTCGGCCAGCTGCGGGCGCTTGTCGGCCCGCATCTCCAGGTTCCGCGACAGCTGGGACAGGGCCAGGACAGGTACTTCGAGCTCGCGAGCCAGGATTTTGAGCCCACGACTGATCTCCGACACCTCGACCTGGCGGTTCTCCGCGCTGGACCGGCCGGACATGAGTTGCAGGTAGTCGACGATGATCAGCCCCAGGTCGCCGTGGCGGGACTTGTGGCGCCGGGCCTTGGCTCGAAGCTCCATCACGGTCAGGTTGGGGTCGTCGTCGATGTGGATGGGCGCCTCACCGAGGCGGCCGACGGCATTGTTGATCTTGGGCCAGTCCGACTCGATGAGCCGGCCGTTTCGGATGCGGCCGGCGTCCACCCGGGCCTCGGACACCAACAGGCGCTGGGTGATCTCGGCGTGGCTCATCTCGAGGGAGAACACCAGCACCGGGGTGCGGGCCTCCATCGCCGCATGGGCGGCGATGCCCAAGGCGAAGGCGGTGTTGTGCACCAAGACGTCGTCGGCCACGAAATTGTGGGTCCCGGGCACGGTGAGGTCGTAGACCTGCTGCTCCCCGTCGGCGACGATGGCAACGATCTCATCCCAGTACAGATCCGACGCCTCCCACTGAGACAACTCGATCGACCCCAGCGACTCGGCCAGCACGGCCACCGTCTCCCGACAGGGACTCCGCCGTCCGACGGACCAGTTGTGATTGCTGGGCTTCGCGGCTGTGACGCCGATCTCGGCGCAGAACCGGCGGATGTCGGTGGCGGCCATGATCTCGAGCTCCCACGCCCGACGCCGCTTCCCGTTGTCGAGGAGCGAACGCGGTCGGATACGGGCGCAGATACCAAAGCGAAGGAGAAGGTGGGCCACATCGGCTACGAGTTGGCGCGACACGCTGGCGTAGCCGATGCGTCCGTCGCCGTCCCCGGAGTCGGTCCACCAGGCCGTTCCGTCGGTGGCGAACAGCCGGCTGAGAAAGAAGGCGACCTGTGACCGCTCCAGGCGGAAGATGGCGGCGGGCACCACCTTTTCGGCGGCTCGCTTGCCCCACACGCCGTGGGCCCGCAGCAGGTCAATGAGCGGGTTGCCTTCTCCCTTGGCGTTAGCCGAGCGGAAGTCGATGGCCGGCCGCTCCTCGGCGGCGCAGGGTCGCACTCCCACACCCAGGACGGCAGCGTGGTGTTGGACCTCGGTCAGGATCGCTGCTGACGCGGTGGTGAAGCGAGGTGACGTTCCGGTGCAGCCCCCGTCCCCGATCAGGTAGGCGAGAAGAGCCACGTGGTGCTCGGGCAGTCGCTCGGTGCCCCAGACCGGGACCGTCCGGGGCACACCGATCCGCACACCCGGAGCCAGATCGTCGAGGGGCCGCCAGCCCGTGGGAGTCAGGAAGGGATGGGCGGCGGTGGTGCGGACCTCCCGGCCCAGCCGGGTGCGCACCCGGAACACCGGCCTGACGCCGTCGTCAACGAACGCCGATGGGGTCGCCACCCCCAGCCGCTGGTCGTCACCCATGCTGAGGACACCGACGGCCGCGCCGCTGGTACCTCTGCGGTACAGCTCCTCCACGGCCACCAGGCCACCGGTCTCGGGGTCGACCAGGCGGGTGCCGGCAGCTACACATTTGCCCATCGCCGGCCTCGCCCCGACGATGACCAGCGAGGAGGGCTGGAGGCCCGACAGGCGCTCGTCCAGGTCGATGTAGCCGGTGGGCACCCCGGTGATGGACTCGCCCCGGTCGAAAAGGGCCTCGAGACGGTCCAGGCTCTCGGCCAGAAGGTCCTGGAGCGGGCGCAGGGTGTCGGTGACCCGTCGCTCGGCCACCCCGAACATGAGCGACTCGGCCCGGTCGAGGACCCCGGCGACGTCGTCGGGGACGCTGTAGCCCATCTCGGCGATGTCGCCGGCCACCCCGATGAGCCGCCGGAGCAGGGCGTGCTCTTCGACGATGCGCCCGTAGCGCCCGGCATTGGCCGTCGCCGGGGTGTCGGCCTGGAGGGACAACAGGGTGGGGAGGCCGCCGACCGCCTCGAGCAACCCGGCCCGGGAGAGCTCGTCGGCGACGGTGACGGGGTCGGCCGGTTCTCCCTGGCCGTAGAGGGAACACACAGCCTCGAAGACGTGTCCGTGTGCCGGCTTGTAGAAGTCGTCGACCCCGCAGCTCTCCACCGCCGCGGCGATGGCGTCCCGGGACAGCAACATGGCTCCCAGGAGGGACTGTTCGGCCTGAAGGTTGTGCGGGGGGACTCGGCCAGAGACACCCCTGCTGCGTCGTCGGGTGTCTTCGATTGACTGAACCATGGGCTCACCACCCTCGCCGGTCGGCTTGGGGACGGGCTAGAGGATGACCCTGGGGAAATGCGCCGCCGGCATTGGGGACAACCAGGCCTGCTTGGGGACAGCCCCCCGCCCGCCGCTGACTGCGGCCTGGGGGGGACCCGTTGGCGAACATGTGT
>JALYVP010000258.1 GCA_030853185.1 Actinomycetota bacterium
GTGATGTGCTCGCCCAGGAGTAGGGCGGACCAGGCGAGGGTGAGCACGGGCTGGGCGAGCTGGAGACGGCCGACGCGGGCGACGCCGCCTCGGGCCAGTCCTTGGTACCAGGCGAAGAAGCCGAGAAACATGCTGATGGCGCTGACATAGCCAAGGCCGGCCACCGCCCCCACGGTGACGTGGTGCGGTGGACGGACAACGATGGCGACAGCGGTGGCCGGAGCGACGACGGGTAGAGCCAGGACAAGGGCCCAGCAGATGACCCGCCAGCCGCCGTAGGTGCGGGCCAGGGCTCCGCCTTCGGCGTAGCCGGCCCCGGCCAGGGCGACGGCGCCCAGAACCAGGATGTCGCCGAGGCGGGGCCGCCCGGCGCCGGCGACCGCGGCGAACGCCAGCACGGCGACCAAGCCGACGCCCAGCGCCAGCCAGTATTGGCGTCGGGGGCGTTCCCCGGCCCGCACGGCCATCCCGGCGGTGGCCGCGGGAAGCAGACCGGACACGACGGCGGCATGGGCGCTGTTGACGTTTTGCAGGGCGAACGCGGTGAGCAGCGGGAACCCGACGACCACGCCGGCCACCACGATCATCAAGCGGGGCACCAGAGCCGGCACGATCAGGCGTTCATGGCGGCCGCTAAGGACGACCGTGGCCAGCACAGCGGCGACGACAGCGCGTCCCACCCCGACGGTCACCGGACCGAAGACCGGGTCGGCGGCCTGGGTGGCGGGCAGGGTCAGGCTGAAGGCCACCACCCCCACCCCGCCGAGCAGGGGGCCTTGCGCTTTCCATCCGCCGACAGATGCGCTTTCCTTAGCTGTCATGACTGACGATAGCGGACTTGCGGCGGTGGTGGCCGAGCTAAACCGGCTCACCAGTGGGTTGCCCCCCGACAGCGTCCTCCCCTCGACCCGCCAACTCCAGCAGCGCTTCCGTGTCAGCGCGCTCACGGCCCAGCGGGCGTTGGCGACCCTTGCCTCCCGGGGTGTGCTGGTCACCCGGCCCGGCCGGGGCAGCTACACCACCGCCCGCCGCCCGAACGTGAGCTGCAGTGACCTGAGCTGGCAGACCTCGGCCCTGGGCAGCCGCCCGGGTCTGTCGACCGACCTCGATGACCTCCTGGCCCCGACACCGCCGGGTCTGCTCCCTTTGGCCAGCGCCTTTTTGGACGAGGGCATCCAGCCGCTCGGGCTGCTGGCCGCGGCAGCCGCCCGAGCAGCCCGACGGCCCTACGGCTGGAGCCGACCGCCGGCCGAAGGGCTCGAAGAGCTCCGCGCCTACCTGGCCGGCGAAGCTGGCTCCTCCTACCGGGCCGACAATGTGATCGTCACCCCCGGCGGCCAAGCCGCCCTCGCCGCCGCCTGCCGCTACCTCGCCGCCCCCGGCGAACCCATAGTGGTCGAATCGCCCACCTACATCGGGGCGCTGGTCGCCGCCCGCTCCGCCGGCCTGACCACCATCCCGGTCCCTACCGACTATCACGGCGTGCTGCCCGACGCGCTGGCCGATGCCCTGGACCGCAGCCGGGCCCGGCTGGTCTATCTCCAACCCCGCCACGCCAACCCCACCGGCGCCACCCTGAACCCCGAACGCCGCCCCGCCGTCCTCGACGCCATCAACCGCGCCGGGGCGTTCCTGATCGAAGACGACTGGGTGCGAGACCTCGACCTCGACGGTCCCAGCCCGCCACCACTGGCCAGCCTCGACGACGACGGCCACGTCATCTACCTGCGCTCGCTGACCAAACCAGTCGCCGCCGGCCTGCGCGTCGCCGCCCTCGTCGCCCGAGGCCCCGCGCTGACCAGGCTGCGCTCCGGCCGGCTCAGCGACGACCTCTTCGTCGCCCCCGTCCTTCAACACACCGCCCTCGACGTGCTCACCGCCCCCGGCTGGCCCCGCCACCTCGCCGGACTGAGAAAAGCGCTACGCCTCCGACGTGACACATTGGCGGCCGCGGTCGCCGCCAACCTGCCCAGCTGTGAACTCCACCTCACGCCTGCCGGAGGGGTGCACCTGTGGCTGCGCCTCCCCGATGGCACCAGCGACTCCGACGTCACCGCCGCCGCCCGTCGCCAAGGCGTCACCGTAAGCCCCGGCCACGCCTACCATCCCGCGGAGCCCCCCGGCCCCTACCTGCGACTCAGCTACGCCGCCGCCGACCCAGCCGCCCTCCAAAACGCCACGGCCCTGCTAGCCAAAGCCCTACCCGAAGACCGACAAGCGACATAACGCCGGCTGTCCCACTTACCGATGGGTTGACCGAAGATAGACCGATGACGACCAGGAGGCACCCACATGGATAAGACCATCGTCATGACCTGAGCCACCCGAGGGATCGGCCGGGTGGCTGCCGAGCGTCTTCTGCGTCAGGGCCCGGGCAGCCATCTCGTCGTCCTCGCGCGGGCGTCCTCGGGGGCGCGCCTCGTCGGGGAGCTGCAGGACGCGCTCGGCGGTGACGTCGGCGCCAGAGTCACCATGGTGACCGCCGATCTGTCCTCGCTCACCGATCTACGTCGGGCGCTCGAGGAGGTTAACCGCGCTGCTCCGGGACGGCCGGCTGCCGGCCCTGCACGGTCTCGTGGGCAACGCCGGCATCCAGCACAGCGACGCCCGCACCGCCGGTCCGGGACGGGTACGAGGCGACGTTCGCAGCCAACGTGCTGGCCAACCATCTGCTGATCCGGGCGCTGCAGGACCAACTCGTTGTCCCGGCACGGGTCGTCATCACAGTCAGCGATACCCACTTCGGGGACCTGCGGCACAACCTGGGCATGGTGCCCGGTCCGCGCTGGCAGGACCCACGCGAGCTGGCCTGCCCGGAGCGCTTCCCCGTTCGGACACGACCACCGCCGGGCGCACCGCCTACTCCACCAGCAAGCTGGCCGCAATCTATGGGGTGCACGCATTCTCCCGCCGGCTGCCCGCTGGTGTTCACCGTGAACCACCCTGGGTGGCTCAGGTCGGAGAGCACGGCGGCGACAGCACGGCTCCGGTCATACCCTTGAACGCCGACGCCCCGCGCCCCCGGGCCAGTTTCTTGACAAACGAGGAACAGGCCGAGGCTGACGCCCCCGACAGCGACGAACCGGGCGAACGTCTGGATCCACGGACCGATCCCCCCCTGCTGGGAGAAGAACTGGTTGAACGACGCGGCGCCCGAGCACGATCCGCCGAAGGTGCTGGCCGCCGCGAGCCAGGTGAGCTGGACGTGCATGGTCGTCTCCTCGGGATGGGGCCGATGATGGCTGCACCTTGACGAGCCGGGACGGACCTCGGCGGGGGCCGCCTACCCTGAGGAGGTGCGCAAGGCCATCGACGACAGCACCTACGATCACCCGACCGATGACGATGAGCGGCCGACCCGAACTGGGCGGTGGGGCTCACCGATGACTGCGAAGCGTGCGGTGACCTGCGGGTGATGGTGACCCTCGAGGAGGTGGGCAGGGCCGGGTATGGGGTCGTCGCCCATCTCGAGGCGAGCTCGGCGCGCCGACTGCGAGCGGCGCCGGCTCGGGCCCTGCGGGAGATCGGCGAGGATCCCGGCGCCTGATGCCCTTCGACGGTCAGGACTACCAGGCCCGGTTCGATGCTATCGCCGCGAGCGGCACCGACGTGCACGGGGAGGGGACGTTCGTCCGGTCTCTGCTGTTGGCCTCCGGGGCCGGCCCGGCCCGGCGACCTCGGTCCGTGCTCGACGCCGGCTGCGGCACCGGCCGGGTGGCCATCGAGCTGGCCGGCCACGGCATCGACGTGGTCGGCGTGGACGTCGACGCGTCAATGATCGCCGAGGCCCGCCGCCGGGCTCCCACCCTGTCGTGGATCGAGGCGGACCTGGCCGGCCTGCATCTGGGCCGGACATTCGACGTGGTGGTGCTGGCCGGCAACGTGCCGCTGTTCACCCAGCCGGCGACGGAGCGGGCCCTGGTCGTGTCGTGCGCGGCCCACGTGGGCGGGTCCGGGGCTCTGGTCGCCGGCTTCCAGCTCGACCGGACCTTCGGGCTGGATGACTACGACGCGAGCTGTGCGGCCGCCGGGTTCGCGCTGGCGGAGCGCTGGGCCACGTGGGACCGCGCCCCGTTCGCGGTGAGCGGGGAGTATGCGGTTAGCGTGCACCGCCGGAACGACCAAGGAGGGGAATGACCTCCCTGGTTCAGCCGGACCCGGAGGATGGCAGGACAGGCTCGATGCGGGTGGTCATGGTCTGCCTCGGCAACATCTGCCGGTCGCCGATGGCGGCCATGGTCGGCCAGGCCATGGTGGACGATGCCGGACTCGGCGACCGGGTGACGGTGGAGTCGTTTGGCACCGCCGGCTACCACGTCGCCGGGCGCGCCGACCCGGGGGGCGGTGGCCGCCCTGCGGCGGGCGGGATGGCCCAGCAACGGGCACCGGGCCCGGCAGATCCGCGCCGCCGACATCGCCGCCGCCGACATCGTCCTCTGCGCTGACCGGGCCAACCGACGCGACGTGCTCAGCACGGCCGGCGCAGGTCAGGCCCGAAGATGCTCGTCCTCACCCTCAGCCCGGACCAGGAACCCGAGGGTTACTTGTTATTCGGCTCAGAAACCAACAACGTGTCATCCTGGGGCTGAGGAGTGAGACGGGCTGGTCCGGGCCAGCGGAGGATTCATGTTGGTTCATCGTCGATGGCGAGCTATTCGGCGTTGTGAACCTCGGGGGCGAACCTGGGTGTTGAACTCTTTCGGGTGACGCCCTCCGCGGTCGCCGCCAACTCGCCTTGGACGCCCTCGATTTCGCCGTCGAGTCCCTGAGCATCAGCCGTTCGGCCTTGCACCACGGCGCGTTCTCGCTGCTCGATCAGCTCCTCGAGCTGGAGTTCCAGGCCCATGGCGTGATCAGCCGGTGAAAAGTCGGTCATGCTCTGCTCTTACCCATAAAGCGCCGCGCCCAGCTGCGGGCACGTACCAACCTGGGGCGACCCACGGTTGACTTTCTCAAAGATGATCCGGGCCACCGGCGCCCAGGCACACGTCTCACGTCGTAACGGAACCCATCGCTCATTCCCTTTTTGCGAAATCTGTTCCAGGCCACCTCGTCGCCTGTCGGGCTCAACCCGGCCAGCTCACGGGTCGTCACCACCCGACCGAAAGGCGG
>JALYVP010000259.1 GCA_030853185.1 Actinomycetota bacterium
GATCCGGCCCGGATCTCTCCGAACGAGATCAACGTCGCGCCGGTCGACCGGCCATCATCGACGCCCGCAACCTGCTGGACTCGGCGGCGGTGACCACCGCTGGTTGCCGCTACGAGGGTATCGGGCGGCGCTGAGTGGCCTCTTCGGCACAACAGCGGGTCGTGGTGGCCGGCGGCGCCGGGTTCATCGGCGCCCGCCTGTGCTCCCGGTTGCTGGCGCGCGGCGACCACGTGGTGTGTGTCGACAACCTCGTCACCGGTTCCCGCTCCCATGTGGCCGCCCTGGCGGCGCGCCCCGGGTTCACGTGGGTCGACGCCGACGTCGCCGAGTCGGCACCGGTCGACGGAACGATCGATGCCGTCTACAACCTGGCCTGCCCGGCGTCGCCCGCCGACTTCGGACCGCTGGCCATGGAGATCCTGGCCGTTGGCAGCGCCGGGGTCCGGAACCTGGCCGAGCTGGCGGCGAAGCACAGCGCCAGCTTCCTGCACGCCTCCACCAGCGAGGTGTACGGCGATCCCCTGGTGCACCCCCAACCCGAGACGTACTGGGGAAACGTCAACCCGGTCGGGCCCCGGTCGGTCTACGACGAGGCCAAGCGCTTCGGTGAGGCCATGGTCAGCGCCTACCGCCGGGCCGGCCTCGACACCCGCCTGGTGCGCATCTTCAACACCTACGGGCCTGGCATGCGTCCCGATGACGGCCGGGTGGTGTCCACGTTCGTGACCCAGGCCCTCGCCGGCGAGCCGATGACTATCCAGGGCTCCGGTGACCAGACCCGCAGCCTGTGCTTCGTCGACGACCTGGTCGACGGCCTGGTGAGCCTGATGGGGAGCGATCTCGCCGGTCCCGTCAACCTCGGCAGCGACGACGAGCGGACGGTGCGGGAGTTGGCGGAGCTCATCCGGGACCTGTCCGCCAGCTCCTCGCCGATCGTCACCGTTGCCGCCCTCCCCGACGACCCCGCCCAGCGCCGGCCTGACCTGACCCTGGCCCGCCGCCGCCTGGGATGGGATCCGTCGACCACCCTGCCGGTCGGTCTGGCCAGGACGATCGAGTGGTTCAGGTCTCCTCGTCCCGGAGCGCCCCGGGCCGGCTGAGCCTCGGAGCGGGGCCCGCGGCCAGATCGGGGAACTCCGCAGCCAGGGTGCGCCGCAGACCGTCGGTCAGGGTGTAGCTCGGCAGGAACCCGCTCCCCTCCAGGCGGGTGGTGTCGATCGTGGTCTCAGCCAGAAACTTGCGCACCCGGACAGCGCTGATGGGGAAGCTCCGGCCCGTCAGCCGGGCCAGGGCATCGAAGCCGTGACCGGCAGCCAGGGCGAGGGGAACCGGGACGGTGACCGTCCGGCGTGGCGTGAGAGGCAGGTTGTCGGTGACGATGGTGACGAGCTCGCGGGTGGTCAGGTCGGGCTTGTCGGCGTAGTTGACCAGGTGACGTCCCGGGCGGGCGCCGATGGTGGTGGCCAGGTAGTTGGCTATGTTGCCGACGTAGGCCATCGATTTGCGGTTGCTGCCGTCCCCGACCGGGAGGAAGTGCCCGGAGGCTATCTGGCGGGCGAGGTTGTAGACGTTGCCGCGGTTGTCCTCGCCGAACACCACGCACGGGCGAACGACGACGAGCGAACGTGAAGGATCGGCATCCGCCCAGGTCCCCAGGACGCTTTCGGCTTCGAGCTTGCTGCGTCCGTACTCGTTGAACGGGGCTGGCGTCGATTCCTCGTTCGGGTGGGGTTGGTCCAGGCCGTAGACGGACACCGAGCTGGTGAAGACGACCCGGCGCACGCTCTGCCGGGCCGCGGCCTGGGTCAAGGAGCGGGCACCGTCGACGTTGACCGAGGCGTAGAGGGACGAGGGCCGTACGTCGTCTCGATGTTCGGCGGCCAGGTTGACCACGACGTCACAGGAGGCGCAGGCCGACGCCAGGGCATCGGTGTCGCGGATGTCGCCGATGAGGCTCAGCGAAGGGTACGCCGCTGACGGCCGCAGGTCGTAGTTGACGATGTCGTGGGCGGAGTCGGCCAAGACCCCAATCAGTCGGGTCCCGATGAACCCACTGCCTCCCACCACCAGGATCCTCATGGACGTTCGCAACCGCTCACCAGATGCCCGCCGACATCAGCACCCCGAGCAGGAGGCGGTCCCGTGGTCGTCGCCGGAGCTGACCCGCCCGGCGAGCCAGCCCCCATCGGGAGCGAACATCGGTGCCGCAGAGGAGATGGCGAAGCTCCTCCAGCTCGCGTCGCGTCGGCTCGGGCGCCACGGCCAGCGCCACCTGGAGCAGGGCCAGCGCCTCGCGCCGATGCCACCGCTCCCCAACCAGGCAGAGTCTGCGCCACCCCGAGCGCAGACCCAGGTTGGCGCCGAACGCGTTCCCTTGGTGCTGGCGGTAGTCCACCCAGGCGATGTCCTGGATCACCCAGGGCCAGCCCAGGGCCCGGCAGACGCCGTAGATCAGCCAATCGTGGAACTCGAGGCGCGAGGCCACCGCAGTCTCGTCGGCGAGGAGTTGCTGGACCTGCCGTACCAGTCGGGCGGAGAGAACAAACGTGGATCCGGGGCCGGGGCTTTCGAAGACGTAGTCGAACCTCCTCTGAGGGAACGCCTTGCGCACCAGCTCCCGGTGCCCGTCATCGTGGAAGGCGGTGACATCTGAGGAGACGCCATCGGCGTCGCCGGAGGCTACCAGGGCTGTCTGGGCGGCGAGCTTGCCGGGCAACCAGATGTCGTCCTGGTCGGCCAGCGCCACCACGTGGCCGTCTCCTACCTCGAGGTCGGTGATGAGGCGGTAGAAGTTCGTTGCCGCCCCGCCGACCCGCGGTACGCGTGGCAGCACGGTCACCCGATCATCGCCGGCAGCCTGTCGGCACAGCCATTCGTAGGTGCCGTCGTCTGACGTGTCGTCGGAGACGATGAGCGTGACATCCACCCCCTGCTGGGACAGGATGCTCTCCCACTGCTCGGGCAGCCACCGCCGACCGTTGTGGGTGGCCATGAGCACGGTGACGGGCAGGCGGCCCGCCCCGCCGCTCATCGGCCGGACGGGTCGGCGGCCCGCTCGTAGCAGGCCAGGTGCGCCTCGGCACTCGCCTCCCAGGTGAACTGGCGGGCCCGGCGGTGCCCAGCCTGGCCGAGCGCCAGGCAGCGGTCGGGATCGTCCAGCAGGGCGGTGAGCTCGCGGGCGATCGCCTCGTCGTTCGGTTCGGTGTAGGCCACCGCGTCGCCTCCCACCTCGGGTAACGACAGGCGTCTGGTGGTCAGGACGGGAGCGCCGCACGCCATGGCCTCGAGGACGGGAAGCCCGAAGCCCTCCCCGAAGGACGGATAGGCGAAGACCTGCGCACCTCCGAGGTAGGCGGGGAGATCGGCGAGGCTGAGATACCCTGGACGCAGCACGACCAGATCGTCGGGAACCGTGGCCAGGGCAGCATCGACGTCGGCGTCCCAACCGCTCCCGCCGGCCAGCACCAGCGCGGGGGCGTGGGAACGGCCGGACGCACAGCGCACCCACCCCCGGATGAGCCCCGGCACGTTCTTGCGCGGTTCGAGGGTCCCGAGGAAGGCGACGTAACGGCGGTTCTCCAGCCCGAGAGCGGAGGACACCCTCTCCCTGTCCGCCCTGCTCGGCATGGTGAACACCTCGGTATCGACGCCGTGATGGGCGACGTCGACCCTGGTGGCGTCGGCGTCGAGAACCCGGACGAGCTCGGATCGGGTAGCTCGGCTGGGCACGATGATGCGCGCCGCCTGCCGCAGCGCCGCCCGGGTCGCCCAGCGGAAGAACGGGCCTTTCATCGCCGTGTGCATGTCTGGTTCGGTGAAGAAGGTCACGTCGTGGACGCTGACGACGACGGGAAGGGCGGCCCGCCATGGCATCGTGTAGTGAACGGCGTGGATGACGTCGGCGCCGACCCGCTCAGCCACCCTGACCATCCCGGTCTGCTCCCACGCCAGGCGAACGGGGCGGCGGGCGATCGCTGCCGGACCGGCCACGATCCGGGCGTCGGCCGCGAGTCGGCCGAAGTGACCGACGTCGGCCAGCTGGCAGACCACGGCCAGATCGGCGCCGAGCGCCCCGAGGGCGGCGACCAGCCCGTCGACGTAGCGTCCGACCCCCCGGCGGTCGGCGGGAACCGCCGTGGCATCGACGAGCACACGGGTCACCGAGCCAGCCTACAAAGTCGGGAATGCTCCCCCCGGCACAGACGCGACCGGGTCCGCCGCGTCCCCGCTCGGTTGGGGTTGGTGCCGGCCAGCCGCTCAGACCCGAGACGGCAACGCGGTTACCCTGTGCGCCTATATGGGCAAGGCTTCGTCCAACAAGAAGGTGGCGCGCGCCGCCGGCACCGGTGGCGGTCGTACGGCGGGCGGGCGCATCGCCTGGCCGTACTACGGCGTGCTGGCCCTGGTGGCACTCCTCGGCATCGCCGGGACCCTCGTCAGCCGGAACAGCTACCACGCCCGGGTCAATGCCAACGGCGGTAGCGCCCCGAAGGTCGGTACCACCTGGAACGAGGGCTACGCCGTCTACGCCTGTGGCAAGTTCCTGCCCAACATCAAGCTGAGCAAGGATCCTGACGGCATCACCACCCAGGGGGACGGGATCATCCACATCCACCCTACGACCAAGTCGGCAGCCGGCAAGAACGCCACGCTCGGCAAGTTCGCATCCTCGGTGGGCATGACCCTCAATGCCGGCGAGTTGCAGGTTCCGGGGGGCACGCCCTACCGGGACGGCAACGACTGCAACGGCAAGACCGCCCATGTCTACGTGAAGCAGTTCCCGTTCATCGGGTCCACGTCGGGACAGGTGCAGAGCACCGATCCCCGCAACGTACCGCTGCAGGACCAAGCCCTGGTGACCATCGCCTTCGTACCCAACGGCCAGCAGGGGTCCATCCCGGCCCCGCAGTCGTCGGTGCAGATGGCGCTCCAGAAGCTGGCGCCGCCGTCCACGCCGCCGTCCACGCCGCCGTCGACCCCCACGCCGTCGACCCCCACGCCGTCGACCCCCACGCCGTCGACCCCCACGCCGGGAGGTGGGCCCCCGACATCGGCCCCGACGGCCCCGACG